>DUQK01000021.1 GCA_012837835.1 Christensenellaceae bacterium
AGGATTTGCAAAAGTTCAAGCTGAACTAAGCGAAATGTTTGAAAAAACCGCTTCCCCCTAGGGGGAAGCAGCTGATGGCTTAACAATATTTACAAGATTGGTTACACAAAACTATTGACACTACCAACAACTTCCGTGTATACACTTTAAATGTGAAATATTGTGGGGTTTGTATCAGTCATTTAGATTATTTGATTAATGTAACGACTATTTTACTTCAAATGTTGTTGAATAATGGTGGATATATTATGTACAGGCTGATATAATTATTCACGATGATACGTCGTTAATTACTATCACTATCTTAATGAAGCCCTATTGTTGTTCGATTTTAACTAGAATAAAGAAAGGAGTTAGATTTAGTTGGAAAATATTATTAAAATAATTACTTCAGATATCACACAGCTTGATGTGGAATGTATTGTTAATGCTGCAAATAATAGCTTACTTGGTGGCGGTGGTGTTGATGGTGCAATTCATAGAGCTGCAGGACCCGAACTTCTTGTTGAATGCAGAACTCTGAATGGTTGTAAAACGGGTGAAGCAAAAATTACCAAGGGCTATAATATGAAAGCTAATTATGTTATTCATACAGTTGGACCTGTTTATACTGGTGTAGAAAATGACGCTAAAATACTTCGCCTCTGTTACTGGAATAGTCTTGAATTGGCAATGAAAAATAGTATTCACAGCATTGCATTTCCTGCCATATCTACAGGTGCCTATGGTTATCCACTTAAGGAGGCTACCGAAATCGCTTTGAGTACTGTGGTTGATTGGATTGAAACAAATTTGGATTACAAAATGAAGATAATATTTGCTTGCTTTAGTGATGAAACAACTAAAGTATATAATGAAACTTGGATATTGTTTCAGAATATTAAGAAAACGTGATATGATTTATTACGTTGGTAAAAATATTAAGGATCTGTTTTGTTTTAAGTGGTACTTTAAGGTTTTTTATAAGCATACTTACTTAGTATAGGTAAGTACTAATTTAAATATGTACTAAAAAGAGAATTTGGGAGGGAATAAATGTGAATAATTTTAAGCTATTTTTAGATATATTTTCAACTTTGCTAAGTCCTATTATTGAGATTTTGCGTTGGATTCGTGATATTTGTAAGAATCGACAAATTAATTTAAAAAACTGCGAAGGCTTTTGTATTGGTGAAGATAAGTCTGATGGATGTATAGTTAAATTTGATAATATAACAAAAGAAATTTATTCAAGAATTGATTACAATAAAACGGAAGCAGAAATATGTTCTGTTGTTATTTTTACAGGAGAATTAGATGCTAGTAAGAAGTATAGGCTTAAAAAACATTTGTGTTTTGAATTAAAAACCTCTGATTTAATATCAAAAATTGAGGTAGAGTGTAGATTAATAAAGAGAGATTTACGCTTAGATATTGCTACATTGTCAGATTGGAAGAAATATAGCATAGCTCTGCCTGAATTTGGTGGAGTTGTCGGCGAGTGGAAGTGTTTGTCCGAAATAAAATTTTTGATGAGAAGAAGTGAGCATTTTCCAGGCGGTGAAATCTGGCTAAGAGATATGTTTATTGAATGATACTTTAGACAAAACAAGGCAATGTTATGGTAATTCCGAAAGCCTCTTAGTGAGTACTAGAAGAATTAACAATTCTACGATTAGGTATGAGAAAATTTCACGGCACAATCATATTGTCTGGAATATTTTTAACGCCCTCTCGCCATTCATTAAGAAATGCTTGGGGATTTTTATGCCTTAATTGTGGGTTGTTAGTTAGTGCTTTAATTGTTGTATTATATAATTCTTTGCTGCTTTCCCAGTCTTCATAGCTGTTTGTGTTGCGGTTTCCAAGCAGCGTCATCGCAAGTGCGCCCATTATATATACATTTACTTTTTCACCGAGTATTGTGTCTTTATAAGCTTCAGGGGGAAGGTATAATGACGAGCCTGAAAGGCGTGCAACACTATTATCAAAGGGCATAGAAACAAAACTATTTATGCTTGTAAGCGTCAATGAATAATTGGATATATTAAACAGTAGACTTTTGTCGGAAATACCTGCGCAAATAAGGTCAAGATGTGATGCCTTATTAATAAAATCGAACATATTGTCTAGCATGATATACCTGTAATATATGGGTATATTTTTAAGTGCTTTTTTATATTCTGGTAGTGGTCCTAAGGGTAAACCATCAATATAATCAAACAGCAACAGAATACCACCTTTAAGCTCAATATGATATCGTAAATTTACAAGCGCACTATGCTTTAACTTGTCATATAGGGGAATGGCGTTAATCAGACGTTGGACGGAGTTTTCGGTCGTACCAATATAATTTTTGGTTTGAGCGCCTGCATATTTAAGAAACAACTTTTCGTTATTTTTCTTTACACCAAAACAAAGGTTTCCGGATATTAAATCATCATGTACGGTAAAAACCTCATCAAAACTATTTAGAAAGCTTAAATCATGCGGAGCTTTAAGTTGAATACTATGTCCAGAAACAGTGTATGTGTACATATAGAGCTATATTATTCGCGTATAAAGGTGTCGTATATACTACGTATTGATGTTTCAAGGTAATCTTCATCTATGCCTATTATTATACAAAGTTCACTTGGCGCAAATATGATTGTCTTTATTACTATTCCTTGCTCTGCAAGTGCAGTAAAAAGTCTAGCAGCAATACCTATTTTTTTAGACATTCCACTGCCTACAACTGCAACCATGGCAAGTTTATCAGTAAAAACTATACTATCAGGATTTACTGCGGATTCTATTTCTTCTTTAAGCTTATCCTTGCATTTGAAAAGTGAATCGGTAGAAACGATTATACTCATAGTATCAATCCCCGTGGGGAGGTGGTCAAAGGTGAGATTATGCTTTTCTAAAATCTGTAGTACTTTTCTGCCGAAACCAAGTTCAGAGTTCATCCGAAGCTTTTCAATCGTTATTGCAGTGAAACCTTTTTTCCCTGCGATACCAGTAACTAGGGGTAAATGCGCTTTTTGCTGGGGAAGGTAATGTATCAGTGTTCCAGGGTGCAAAGGATCATTGGTATTTAATATTTGAGTGGGAATACCAGAAGCTCTAACAGGGAATACAGAATCTTCATGAAGTACAGTAGCACCCATGTAAGACAGCTCCCTTAACTCTTTATAAGTGAGCTGTTGAATATACTTAGAATCAGGAACGATTCTTGGATCAGCAGCGCGGAAGCCGGATATATCAGTCCAATTTTCGTATATATCAGCATTTATACTTCTTGCGATAAGTGCTGCGGTTATATCACTTCCGCCTCGTGAAAACACATGATAGTTTCCCTTTTGATCTATCCCATAAAACCCAGGAATGACACATTTATCAAGGGTTGCTAAATGAAGCTGAATTTGTTCGTGAGTTTTAGATTGATCAAGCTCTCCATTAACATTGAAGATAATAATGTTTTTAGCATCTAAAAACGGAAGTGACAGATATTCAGATAACAAAATAGCGTTTATATATTCTCCTCTGCTAGCTGCATAAGCCCTTGATGATTTATTTTGTATATTTTGCTCTATTTCGTCAAGCTTATCATCTATACAGGCGGTGTCTATTTCAAGCTCTATGGCAATATCAAAAAAGCGACTTTTAATTTTATCAAATAATGCTCTGATATTTTGCCCTTTTTGCGCAACATTAAAGCAGCCAATAAGCATATCTGTAACTTTTTCATCGCTTGGATAGCGCTTACCGGGAGCGCTTGGAACTATATATCTCCTTGAGGTATCCGACTCAATAATTTTTTTAACTTTTCTGAATTGTTCCGCATCAGCAAGAGATGTACCGCCAAACTTTGCAACCTTCAAATAAGCCACCAACCTTTCTTATGAGGTATTTTATACATTGATAATAAGACTGTCAACGTCTAATAGATTTATATGGTATCAGCTTTTAGGTTGTAATTTTATGCATTTTTAAAATACTACAATAATAAAAAACCCCTTTCTATAATACTCAGCATGTTTTGCTGTTAATTACGAAAGGAGCGGAGAACTAAAATTACAATATAGTCTTATAAACTATCTTATTACATTAGACTCTATAGCGGCTTTTGCAACGGCTTTTGCAACAGACGCAGCAACACGCGCATCAAAGGGGCGGGGGATAACATAATCCTTACTTAACTCATTATCAGTGATTACAGCTGCAATTGCGTAGGTTGCCGCCATGCACATTTCATCGTTAATTCTTGTAGCTTTTGCATCAAGTGCTCCGCGGAATATACCGGGGAATGCAAGCACATTGTTTATCTGATTGGGGAAATCGCTCCTACCGGTACCGACTATACAGGCGCCCGCTTCAATCGCTTCATCAGGGAATATTTCGGGTTCAGGGTTAGCCATTGGGAACAGTATAGAGTCTTCATTCATGCTGCGTACCATGTCTTTATTAACGGCTCCTGCGCTGGAAACGCCCATGAACACATCAGCACCTCTAAGAGCATCTTCAAGTTTACCTTTTTTCATACCAAGGTTAGTCACTTGGGAGATTTCTTCTTTTGCTGGATTATTTCCTTCCCTGCCTTTATAAATAATACCACTTCTATCTGCCAGTATAATATTTTTAGCGCCCATGGCAAGCAGATGCTTTGCAATTGCAATTCCGGCAGCGCCTGCGCCATTTATAACTATTTTAACTTCGGAGAGTTCCTTATCTACAACTTTTAATGCGTTTATAAGAGCTGCTCCTGCTACAATTGCAGTACCATGTTGATCATCATGAAAAACAGGTATTTGAAGCCTATCTTTAAGCTTAGCCTCAACTTCAAAACAACGCGGTGCAGCAATATCTTCGAGGTTAATTCCACCAAAGCTATCAGCGATAAGAGAAATTGTTTCAACAAGAGTGTCTGTATCCTGAGAATTTATGCATATAGGAAATGCGTCAACATCTGCAAAGGTTTTAAAGAGGGCGCATTTACCTTCCATTACAGGCATTGCAGCTTTTGCTCCTATATTTCCAAGACCTAGTACTGCGCTGCCATCCGTTATTACCGCAACTAAGTTGCTGCGCCTTGTAAGCGAAAAGGACTTATCCGGTTCATCTTTAATAGCAAGGCACGGCGCCGCAACACCCGGTGAGTAAGCGATAGAAAGTTCATCTTTATTAGTAATTGCAGCTCTTGAAATAACCTCAATTTTGCCTTTCCATTGTTCGTGCATTTTAAGTGCTTTTTCTTGAATATTCACATTTTACCTCCGAAAGTATTTGTTTGTTGAATGCTATCATATTAACGTTTTTACTGTCAATCAGAATGTACGATATACAAATAAATTTTCCGCATGTTTTCATTTTTAATTTGAATATTTCCTAATAATGACTGGTTTCTGTTTACTTTATCAACTAAACAAAACTGGAAGCGTTTTATTTCTTTTTAAGTATATTCATTCCACCCATATAGGGAGAGAGCGCCTTTGGAATGAGAACAGAACCGTCTTCCTGAAGATTGTTTTCAAGGAAAGCAATAAGCATGCGAGGTGGCGCAACAACGGTGTTATTGAGCGTATGGGGGAAATACCTTTTGCCATCTTCAGTTTTGACTCTAATGGAAAGGCGACGAGCCTGCGCATCGCCTAGGTTAGAACAGCTGCCAACTTCAAAGTACTTTTGTTGACGTGGACTCCATGCCTCAACATCACATGATTTAACTTTTAAATCAGCCAAATCGCCGCTGCAGCATTCAAGTGTACGTACAGGGATATCTAAAGTACGGAAAAAGTCGACAGTATTTTGCCAAAGCTGATCATACCAATACATGCTATCTTCCGGTTTACACACTACTACCATTTCCTGCTTTTCAAATTGGTGTATACGATATACGCCTCTTTCTTCAATACCATGCGCACCAACTTCTTTTCTGAAACAGGGAGAATAGCTTGTTAGGGTTTGGGGTAAGCTTTCTTCATCTAAAATACTATCTATAAACATGCCTATCATACTATGCTCACTAGTACCGATAAGGTATAGGTCTTCACCCTCTATTTTGTACATCATATTTTCCATTTCTTCAAAGCTCATAACGCCGGTTACAACGCTGCTTCTAATCATAAATGGAGGAATATAGTAGATGAAGCCTCTATCTATCATGAAATCTCTAGCGAAGCTTAGTATAGCCGAGTGAAGCCTTGCAATGTTTCCCTTTAGATAATAGAAACCGGAGCCGCTTGTTTTTCTTGCACTGTCAAGGTCAATACCGTTAAAAGATTCCATTATATCAATGTGATATGGTACTTCATAATCCGGAACGATATTATCACCAAAGCGTTCAACTTCGACATTTTCACTGTCGTCTTTACCAAGGGGAACAGAAGGATCGATTATTTGCGGTATACGCATCATTCTGTCTTTTATTTGTTCGGCCAATTTTTTTTCAAGCTGTTCAATTTCGGCAAGTTCATCCTGCATAGATTTAACTTCCTCACGGATTTGTGCTGCCTTTTCTTTTTCTCCCTTAGCAAGCAGACCGCCTATCTCTTTACTTAAAGAGTTTCTCTGGCTTCGAAGATAATCGGCTCTTTGTATTGCCTGGCGGTTTTGTTTATCCAGTTCGACTGTTTCATCAACAAGGTAAAGTTTGTCATCCTGAAACTTTTTTCGCATGTTTTCCTTTACCAGCTTGGGGTTGTTCCTAATCAATTGAATGTCTATCATATTACCTCCTAAAATAAAAGAACACCTAATCCATATGGGACGAAGTGTTCCGCGTTGCCACCCAAATTGCTGATATAATCAGCCTCTTTTAGCAGTGTAAGGATTGCTAATCCTCCGGCTCATCGCCGGATATGCTAGGGGAGTGGAAAGCTGTTTACTACCCGCCGAGTTACACCAAGCCCCGGCTCTCTTTAGGGGTTAAAGGCATTTTCTCCCTTCACCGCATAGCGGGATTATACATGTCTAGCTGAATAATTGCAAGTCTACCTATAAAGCTTTATATCATGCGTCTGTTTATTAAAACTCTCTTCTGAGGATATTTGAAGCTTAACTATATCCTCAACGTTCATCTTGTTAAGCCTGTATTTGGTGGTTCCAAGAAGACGGTCGAAGAAGTATACATCACCTTCACTAGGAGTTAAAAACTTAAACTCTTCAGGATAGATTGATTTAATAGTATCAAGCAAATACATACCGGAAGCAAACACATTTGCGTTTTCTCTATCAGTTATATGCAGTTGAACGCCATTACATACTTTGCCTTGATGTTTTGAAAATGTAGGTACGAATGAGCATGGTCTAAAATGGACACCTTTTAGTTTTAGTTTTTTCATTTTCTTTGCGAGTTCATAGGAATTTATCCATGGAGCGCCTATCATTTCAAATGGTAGGGTAGTACCTCTGGCTTCGGAAATGTTTGTACCTTCAAAAATACATGTTCCTACAAAACACTCCGCTGCATGTAATGTTGCACAGTTTGGAGACGGGGCAACCCAAGGGATATTTATATCGTCTAGGTACATGTTGCGACGCCAGCCGTCTAAAGGAATTATTGTAAGGTCAATATCAAGCTTTAACAGCTTTCTTAAATAAAGCGCAAATTCACCTGCTGTAAGCGCATAACGTGCAGGCATTGGATGTTCACCAACGAATGAACTAACTTCATCTTCAAGTATAATTCCTTCTACCTTTTCACCGCCGAGCGGATTTATCCTATCAAGTACTACTAAAGGTACATTGTACTTTGCACAAGCTTGCATTAAATAGCTTAGCGAGTATAGGTAAGTGTAAAACCTTGCACCCACATCCTGAAGGTCATACACGGCGACATCAATGCTATGCATAAGTTCTTCACTAGGTCTTTTGTTTTCACCATAGAGAGAGTGTACGGGCACCTGTGTTTTAGGATCTATGTAACTATCTACTTTTTCTCCAGCTTGTATATCGCCCCTAACGCCATGTTCTACAGCAAGAAGGGCCGATAAACGATAATTTTTATGCAGCAAATCTACACTTTGTCTGAACATGCGGTCAATACCGGTTTGGTTTGTCATAAGACCTATTCGTTTTCCATTCAGGCAGGAGTGATATAACTCTTGCCTATCAATTCCACTAAATACACGTGCTTTTTTCATGTTTTCTCACTCCCATTTTCGTATTAGTTTTTCTATTTGTTTTGCAAGCTGACGCTTTATACCATTGCTCCAACCGTAACCTCTGTCTATAAGGGCTTGTAGATTAAGCATAGCATCTTGGAGCATTCTATCAGCATCAGTAACTGCAATACTTTCTTTTTTAGGCTTTTTCTTTGCCAATTTACGTGGACCGTGTTCAAGTGCAACGCCTTCAATAATATCCCATCTGTCACCAGAGTAGGGTACATTTACCTTATATCCATCATCTTTTAGCAGTTCAGCAAAAGACAAGGCGCTCTCTTCCTCGCCGTGTACGATATACACAAATTCAGGTCTAGGGGAAAAGCTGTCTATCCATCTTTTAAGACCTTTTCTATCGGCATGACCGCTTTTGGCATTTAAAGTGCGTATTTCTGCATTTATAGCGATTTCTTCGCCAAAGAGTTTAATTTTTTTCGCTCCATCAGCGATTTTTCTGCCAAGAGTTCCAACGCTCTGATAACCTACAAACAGTATAGTTGCATTATCTTTCCATATGTTGTGTTTAAGGTGGTGACGTATCCTGCCTGCCTCGCACATGCCGCTTGCTGATATAATAACGCAAGGTCTAGTTTCACTGTTTATTTTCTTAGATTCTTCTACGGTACTGCACAATCTAAGGTCATCAAAATGTATGGGGTTTATTCCTTTAGCAATGAGCGCATTCATTTCGTCATCAAAAAACTGTGTGCTAGTGTTGTCAAATATATTCGTCGCTCTAATTGCTAAGGGACTGTCCATATACACCGGAAAGCCGTCATGCCCTTTTACAAGGTTTTTCTCCTTAATTTCCCTTAAGAAATATAGTATATCTTGCGTTCTTCCAATAGCAAAAGAGGGGATAACTACGTTGCCGCCTCTGTCAAATGTTGTTTGTAATGTGTCAACTAAATCGCTTATATAATCAGGAAATTCAGATTTGTGTAATCTATCTCCATAGGTAGATTCCATAACCACAACATCTGCCTGTGTCAAATAAACAGGGTTTTTAAGTATAGGTTGGTTGGTATTACCTATATCTCCGGAGAAGACAACTCTGCGTATATTTTCGCCTTCTTCTATTAAAAAGGTTACACTTGCAGAACCCAGAAGATGTCCCGCATCTGTCATCTTAATGCTTATTCCGGGGAGAATTTCTTTTTCTTCAGTATAAGATGCCTCCTGCATCAAATTAACCGTTCCTATGGCATCTTCCTGCGTATAAAGGGGAATATATACATCAGCACCGCTACGCTTTGATTTACGGTTGCGCCACTCTGCCTCGCTCTCCTGTATATATGCTGAATCTCTTAGCATAATGTCGCAAAGGTCTATAGTTGCGTGTGTAGCATATATAGGACCTCTAAAACCGTTTCTATACAGCAATGGCAGCATACCTGAGTGGTCAATATGTGCGTGGGTAAGTACAACACAGTCTATTTCACTTGCAGAAACGGGTAGCTTCTGGTTTTCATAGGTATCCTTACCTTGTTCCATTCCGCAGTCTATAAGTATACGTTTACTGTTTGCAGTAAGCATAAAACAGGAACCGGTAACTTCCCTTGCGGCACCTAAGAACAAAATGTCCATTAATCATCATTCCCTTCTTGACAAGTGTAACGGGTATAAAGCTTGGCGTATATTCCATCTTCTTTTAGCAAATTTTCATGGGTGCCTTTTTCAACTAAGCCATCATCGGTGAGTACTAAAATTATATCAGCGTTTTGTATAGTGGTCAGCCTATGGGCAATAGTTAAAGTGGTACGCCCCTTTGTAAGTTCATTAAGTGATTTTTGCACAAGATATTCACTTTCATTATCCAGAGAGCTTGTAGCTTCATCTAAGAGAAGTATTGGTGGGTCTTTAAGGAAAACTCTAGCTATACTTATCCTTTGTTTCTGTCCGCCGGAAAGCTTTATACCTCGCTCACCAACATAGGTTTCATAGCCATGAGGCAGTTCCATGATAAAATCATGCGCGCCCGCACTTTTAGCTGCAGCCACGATATCTTCCTCGCTGGCATCAGGTCTGCCGTAGGAAATGTTTTCCAAAATAGTACCGGAAAAAAGGTACACATCCTGTTGCACCATACCGATACTATCACGAAGGTTTTTAAGGTCTATATTTCTAATGTCAATACCGTCGAGCAACACTCTACCGCTGGTTACATCATAAAAACGTGGAATAAGGTTGCATAGAGTAGTTTTGCCGGAGCCGGATGGACCTACCAACGCAACATTTTTTCCTTGAGGGATATTTAAGGTGAGTTTATTTAGTACTGTTCTGCCATCACCATCTGAATAGGCAAAGCTGACATCATCAAATAATATATCTCCTTTTATGTTATCAAGCTTAATAGCATTTTTAGAATTTTTAATCTCAAATGGTTCGTCTAATATATTGAAAAAGCGTTCAAGACCGGTCATGCCTCTTTGGAATTGTTCTGAGAACATTACAAGCTGGCGTATACTGATAAGTAAAGTATTTATATATAATAGGTAAGAAGCATAATCTCCGGCATTTATCTGTTTGTTTACAAAAAAGAAGGCGCCAGCAATAACCACTACTATACGCATTAAACCCTCAAGCAGTCTTGCAGTGCTGTTAAAAGCGCCCATAGAATGGTATTGTTTTTTCTTAATTTCAAGAAATTCGTTATTTGCCATACTAAACTTCTGGTTTTCAAGCTCTTCGTTTGTGAAGGATTGCACAACTCTCATTCCAAGAAGGGTATCTTCAACCTGTGCGTTTATTTCTCCTACTTGGTGACGATAAGCACGAAAACCCGAGCGCAATTTTTTGTTAAAGTATACTGTTGCAATAAATAAAAGAGGCAAAAAAGCAAATATTATTAATGTTAGCTTTATATTTACATTGAGTAAAATAACAAACGCTGCAAGTATTTTAACCGTGGAAATTGTGGCTTCTTCAGGTCCGTGGTGTGCAAACTCAGTAATGTCAAACAGGTCGGTAGTTATACGAGACATTATTTGACCTATTTTCGTGTTATTGAAATACGAAAAGGATAGCTGTTGAAGATGATTGAAAAGTTCGGAACGCATATCTGTTTCCATCATCGCACCCATGATATGCCCTCGTGATTGCATATAGTATGTGGATAACGCTTCAAGAACAATTAAAAAAATGTATATTACCCCTATTATCAAAAGCCATTGTATAGTTATGCTTGAGGCATCTAGCATAACACGATTTGTTATTTCTCTAACTATTAAAGGGAAAACAAGCGCACAAATAGTTGATAAAAATGCACAAAGCAAGTCGAACAATAGAATACCTATGTACTTCTTATAATAGGGCAGGAATCTTGTCAATAGATTTTTATGTGAAATATTCTTCATATGACCTCACTATTTATTTGGATAAACAATATTAAGCTCAGTGAAAGGTGTTGTGTCTGTGCCGCTTATAGTGAAAGAAAAAGCGGCTTTATTAGTAACTAATAAGTAAACCGTGTTAAAATTATCCTGCGCTTTAAGTAATGGAAATCCAAACAGCGCAACATTATCATTTACAAAGCGGAGGTTAGTTTTACGAATTAAAGGTGCAGCAAATGCCGGAGTAACACCTTTAATTTGTATATTTTCAGCGTTAATTTCCAAAACATGCACAAGCTTACCCTTGTATTTTTTGTCATAACATTTTCCACTTAGAATTTTTTCTGGAAGTGGAGCTTCTACGCTAAAAGAATTTACTAAGCTTTGTGCATCAGTGCTTATAATTTCGTTTATGCTATTTAGTGTTATTTTTTCCTCTTGCACAAGCCACGTAAGATTCTCAGTTTCATCGTTTTTTTGTAGCACAGCATATATGTAAAATGCTCCCATTAATAAGAGTGAAACTAGGACAGATAATATACGCTTTACAAGCATGTTAAGATACACCTCAAAGATACAATCATTTTAAATGCTGCAATATTTCGCTGCCAAGTTCTTCATGAAGCCATTTCATATCACCGCTTAAATAGCGGTAGCAGGCTCTGTAAAATTGCCCGGCTGATAGTTGTTGCTCACTAAGGGAGTAATAAGGGCAGCTCATCATATTGCGTATTATATTTGCCATAGGGCGAGCGAGATACTTACCTATACTATGTTTTGGACGCAGACCGAATAGCGAGGGAACCTTGCTAGAATCACCCGCTAGAAAAATACGGATATATTCTTGAAAGAGATCTTCCAAATATTCGCGCATAAAAACATCACTATCGGAAGCAAGTTTTAGGCATAGTTTAAGTTGTGGGTTATAAAGCATTTCCAAGGCTTTGCTTTTTATCTCTTCTTCGTTGTATTTTCCGGGGTTCTCAAAAACATCTATAAGAAAACATTTAATCTTGCTGAAATCCACACTATTGGGCTGTATTTCATACAACCTGCCAAGCATCAAAAGAGCGCGATGTACAGCTAAATCATCCGGATTTATGTCCCTTGCGCGTAGCAATAACTTATACCTGAATACAGGGTCGCTCTCTGAATTAGCTAACATTAGTAGAGTGTTTATATCAGCATCCATTGGTACTGTTTTTTGCTTCTTAGTTTTAAATAAAAACATACGCAACCCTCCTTTAATGTATTTTACCATAATTAACAGCACAATCAAACATATTGTTATATTATTACATTTGCGCCTCTTTATTAGAATCTGATATAATTTAGTAGCGTTAGAGTTTTGGAGGGATAATGTTGCAATCTTTATCTATTTCGCTTCAGGTTAATACATTATGGTAAAAATAGTTTGCGCCAGAGTAGGCAGACTATGGAACAAAGTGCTTGATATTGTTATTGTATCACTAAAGGACGATAAACCCTGTATTGTACTTGTGCCTGAGCAATACACTTTGCAGGCTGAGATGGATATAGTTAAAGACCTTAATTTAAAAGGGCTTATGAAAGTACAGGTTATGTCCCCATCCCGTTTGAGTTTCCGTGTTTTTGAACGCGCAGGCTCTACTAATCCAATCAGCTTAGACGAGCAGGGTCAGAGAATGCTCGTTGCAAAGGCGCTATATACAAACCCAAAAAAATTAAATTACTTTGGCGCCATATCAGAAAATTCGGGTTTTATAAATAGCCTTACTACATTTATAGTATCGCTAAAAGAACAAGATGTTGATAAGCAAGCGATTGCAGATGTTGCGGCAGTTTTGGACGATAAAAACTTTGCAGGTAAAATAGGCGATATAGCAACTGTGTACAGCGCTTATGATGAACTGCTTACACAGTCCGGCTTTACAGATGCACAGGATACATTGCAGGATATGTTATCAAGACTTGAGTTTAGCCAAGTTGCAAAAGGAGCTTACTGTGTTGTATATGGCTTTGATACAATAAGTGTAAGCCTTAAAAACACATTACTTGGGCTTGGTAAATATTGTGAAAAACTAGTTGTAACATTAGTTGCGGATAAGTATCAACAAGATGATGGTCCAGCATTTGAGCTGCCATTAAAGAGCGCCCAGCGCTTGCAGCAAGCGTTTAAGGATAACCATATTCAATCAGAGTTTTCCTTTTTAGATTATGAGCCTCTGAATGCGCCTGTAGAAATACAGCATTTAGAAAAATATTTCTTAGCATTAAATAAACCTGTGTATGATGAAAAGCTTAGCTCAATAAGCATATATGCAGGCTCAACACCATATAAAGAAGCCGAGTATGTTGCACACATGACTAGGTTGCATTTGCTCAGTGGTACTAAGCCCGAAGATATAGTTATTATATGCTCAACTCTTAATAACTATGCGGGGATATTATCGGGGCATATGGCAACATATGAGGTTCCGTACTATATTGCACAAAAATCTAATTTTTCGGCACACGGTGCAGTGAGAGTTATTATACATGCGATAGATATTATAAGGGATAATTATCGTTTAGATGATATGCTTGCCTATATGTCTACCGGATATGCCGGTATAACGGATACCGAGGCGAATTTATTGCGGAACTATGCTTTGGAATACGGCATAAAAGGCAAGTTATGGCATAAAGATTTTACAAGGGGAGAGGAACAAATACGCCTTGAACTTGAGCCTATACGAAAGAAACTAATAGCTCCGTTAAATACGCTGCATATAGGCTTAAAGGAATCTAAAACTGCTGCTCAGTCTATAGATGCTGTTATGGAATTTTTATATGAAATAGGTGTACCGGAAAATCTTGAGAAAGCTGAACAACAGTTTTTACTTTCTAATATTGATGAAGCTGCGGATACTACTAGACAAATTTGGAAAAGTTTAACAGACAGTTTCGAGCAGATGAAACTCGTATTTGGAAATGAGAGAATACCCATTATTAGGTTTGCAGGGCTGCTATGCGCCGCAATAGATGGAGTGCAACTTGCAACCCTACCTTCTAGACTTGGTTGTGTGCAGATAGGTGCGCTGGGTAATTTAATCCTCGGGAAACCCAAAATTGTTTTTGTGTTGGGATTAAATGATGGGGTTTTGTCTGCCGATACCGAAAACCCGCTTTTGCCTGATGAACTTGAAAAGCTCGAAAATAGTCTTAAAATTGAACCTCTACAAAGCTCTGATGATGTTGAACAGCTTAAGCTTCTAAGTCTATGGAAGGTGCTATCAGCTCCCCAAGAAAAGCTCTATATGAGCTATTCAATGTCTGAAGAAAATGGAGAAGTCCTGCAGCCGCTTGCACAGCTAAAATCCCTGAAACATATGTTTCCACAGCTTCATGTGCAGGGGGGCTTGCTTACATCTGAAATTGAGCAAATACCGCCTATTTCGCCTTCATCAGCACTTAAGGTTTTAGCTTCTAAACAAGATTATAGTAACCTTTCTCAGGAGTGGAAGGATTCTATAGATTTTTTATTCAACTCCCCAAAATGGAGAAATAAAGCTTTTGCGGTACTAAACCCAACATTTGATACGGGAAAAAACACAAAAATATCAAACTCAAAGGCTAATGAGCTATTTAATCTATCCAGTATGAGCGTATCGCGCATTCAATCATACGCATCTTGTCCTTTCAGACATTTTGTTGAAGAGGGTCTAAGACCAAAGGAGCAAAAAGAGTGGAAGTTGAATTATAGAGATAGGGGCAATTTTTTCCATGCTGCGCTTGAGAAATTTTCCCATATGGCTGTTCAAGAAAAGGACTATCCGGATATATCTAAAGATAGATGTGATGCTATTATGCAAGGCGTAGGGGAAGCCATACTGCTTGAACAAAAGGATTTACCCCTTGGCGATAGCGTTAGAAATATCTCAAACACAGAAAAATACATAATGGCATGCAAAGAAACTGCTTGGACACTTACCCGCAGCTTTCAAAGGTCAGCCTTTATGATTTCTAAAGTTGAGCAATGTTTTGGAAAACTTGGAGGATTAAAACCTGTTGCGTTAAAGTTATCATCAGGTGAGATGATTCTTTTATCCGGCATCATAGATAGAGTTGATGAATACAAATCAGATAAAGAAACTTATATACGTGTAATTGACTATAAGAGCGGTAATGCAGCTTTAAGAGCTGAGGACATATATGCGGGTCTACAGTTACAGCTGCTTATATACCTTAATGCCCTAACCAGCCAAATGGATTTTGTACCTGCTGGTATATTTTACCAAAGGATTGCAAATCCACTTATCAAAGAAGATGGCGATATGTTTCCCTATGAAGACCTGCAAATAAATAAAGACAAGGAACTTATGCTTAACGGCATCGTTTTAAAAGATAAATTTGTCGTTAGCCTTATGGATGATGGTGATCCTCCGCTATCCCTTGGAAAACTTTTTACAACAGCAGGTGCGCCCATAAAAGGTAAAATGCTTGCAAGTAAAGAGGAAATACAACAATTAATGGATTTTGCTATGGAAAAATCTGTTAAAATAGTTGAGGATATAAAAAAAGGAAATATTGCTGCCAGCCCCCTAGTTAATGAATATGGTTCCGGTCCTTGTGATTACTGTGATTATGTCGGCATATGTAGGTGCGATGGGCTTTATAGATTAAAAAGCCTGAGGGTACAGAAAAAGATGGATTTTGATGAATTACTTAATAGAACAAAGAAATAGTTGGCAATTATTGATATTAATCAGATAATGCGGAAAATAATATGGAGAGTAATATGAAAACAGAAAAATATTTAGTTAAAGAGGGACAAAAGGTAAATTTAAATGATTTCTCAACCAAGCGTGATGAGGAGCTTGACCGAGATGAAGTTGAAAACATACTTATGCCAAACAACATAAGTCGCATGGCAAATTTACAGGAAAAGCTCTATGCGGAGAACACTTCTTCGCTGCTAATAGTTTTTCAGGCTATGGACGCTGCGGGTAAGGATAGTGCTATTAAACATGTGATGAAAGGATTTAATCCACAGGGTGTGCATGTTGCTGCGTTCAAGGTGCCATCAAGCGAAGAAAATGACCATGATTACCTTTGGCGTATACATAGACAGATACCAAGAAGAGGCGAAATAGGTATATTTAACCGCTCCCATTATGAGGATGTGCTGGTGTCTAAGGTGCATAATCTAATATCCATTTCACAACTACCTCCAGAGCTTCAGACAGAAGATATTTTTGAAGTTCGCTATAGGCAGATACGCGATTATGAGCGATATTTGTTTGAAAATGGAACAGTGATTTTAAAGTTTTTCCTACATCTATCAAAAGATGAACAAAGAGAAAGACTGCTTGAACGAATCGAAAATTCTCAAAAAAACTGGAAATTCTCCGCGGCGGATATACACGAGAGGCAATATTGGGGCACATATATGAAAGCATACGAAACTATGCTTGAAAACACAAGCACTGAAATCGCGCCTTGGTATATACTTCCGGCGGATAGTAAATGGTATACAAGATATCTAATTTCCGAAATATTGCTTGAAAAGCTTATCGAAATGAATCCACAATTCCCTGAGTTTCCGGAAGAAAAGCGAGAGGAAATGGAGAAGTGCAGAAAGTTACTTCTAAAAGAAAAATATTCGTAATTGCTAAAGGCTAATTTCAAGTCCCACAGGGCAATGATCGCTTCCTAAAATATCATCGTATATATAAGCATCATAGCCAGAGTCGCCTAGGTCAGGGGAGAGAAGGAAATAATCAATACGCCAGCCAGTATTGTTCTTTCTTGCATTGCCTCTATAAGACCACCAAGAATATTTAATAGTTTCAGGGTATTGCTGCCTAAAACTGTCAACAAAACCGGAATCTAAAAGCTCAGTCATCTTACCTCTCTCTTCGTAGGAGAACCCGGGGTTGCCTATATTGCTCTTTGCGTTTTTAATGTCTATTTCTTCGTGGGCAACGTTTAAATCCCCACAGTATATTGTGGGTTTATTCTTTTTAAGGGTAGAGAGGTATGCTCTCATATCGTCTTCAAACTCCATCCTATATTCGATGCGCTTTAGCCCAGGCTGTGCATTTGGAACATAACAGTTAATCAGATAAAAATCCTTATATTCTAGCAATATTACCCTACCTTCATCGGTATGTTTATTGTTTATGCCAAATACTATATTTTCCGGTTTGTGCTTTGTAAAGATAGCCGTACCGGAGTATCCTTTGCGTTCTGCGCTGTTGTATATGGCGTGATAGTCATCCGGGGAAAAATCCGCCTGACCTTCAAGCATTTTTATCTCCTGAAGGCAGAAAAAATCCGCATTCATGTTATCGAAAACCTCTCTGAAGTTCTTACCTAATATAGCTCGAAATCCGTTTACGTTCCAAGAAACAAATTTCATATTACATTACCTTCCTTTTCAAAAGTTTTGGCTAGGTGGATTGTGAATATACAACCCAACATTGCTATTACAGCGCTAAGAAATAGGGGCAATATTCTTGACATATTGCTAAGCCAGCCGCCAATTAAACTAAAAGGCGCTGATACAAGTAAGCTAACCATAAATGCAAAGCTAAGTTGTTTTGCTCTTTCTTCCTTCTCAATTGTAGCGGTTAGTATAGAATTTGTCATGGGTATTATTATGCTAAGCGCCAAGGCTTCAGCAAAAGTTCCTATGGTTAAACCTAAAAATGATCCGGTGTTAAGCAAACTATACATTATGTTTACAGTCACATATGCGAAAAATGAGAGGAATAGCGGCAATTTAAATCTAGATAACCTGATATTCGGAAATATAAAGATTGTGCTGAGCAGCATAACTATTGAGCGGATCGCGTTAAATATAGACAAGTTTTCATCAGCTATTTTTACATAATCAGTAACAAATAGCGGCCAGAAGCTATCGTTTACAGTTTTTATTATAAGGTAGCAGGTCATAAGTCCTATCGCTAGTAGTGTTCTTGGTGTGGTTAATAGATCTACAAAAAGTTTTTTACTGTTTAGCAAACTTGATATTATGCCTTTTCCTTTTGAGGATTCCATACGCCGCTTTGCGACATCGGTATCGTATGTTCCAAGATACAATACTAGGTTTTTAACTATCATGAGTATCATGGCGAAAAAGTACATTGTGCGCATTGTAGGAATAAGGCTGAACTTTTGTACAAATATATAAGCCAGCGGAGAAATAAAACCTGCTAACAAAGTCGCTAGGTTCATAAGCCCATACATATGTGAAAGACGTTTCATATCAGCATCTTCCACAATCAGTAGGGAATAGCTTACATTGCTTATACGCCACATACCATTAAGTAGTGCTGCAATTACAAACGCAGGAAAACCTTGAGCAGTTGCCCATAAGAAATACGGTATTATCCAAGCGAACACATCAAATACGAATAAGCTCTTGCGTCTACCCATTTTATCTGCTAAGACTCCGCCAAAAAGTGAAGATACCATCTGAGAAAACATGGTGAGCATCGCAACAAAACCTATCTGAACGGGGGATAGACCTAGTGAAGCCATATATATTGACACAAAAGGCATATATAGATTAAACGGTATCCCATATAGAGGTTCAGTAAATATTGCAACTCTTTGGTTACCCCTTATTGTGAGCAACGTATCTATTAAAGGATTTTTAGAATATGTTTTCTTTTCCAACTAAACTCCTCCTTGAGTTAAATCGTATATAGTCTTAAAAGCTAGAAGGCATAATACAACTATTATCAGTCCCTGTATAAAGCGTTCTCCCTTTTTTAAAGCTAAATTTGCCCCTAGCCAGTTGCCCATAACGCCAAATAAGGCGGCGGGTATTGACAGTGTATATATTATCCTACCTTGAGATATAAGGCTAATTAAGGCACCTATATTGCTCCCGAGGTTTACAAGGCGGGCGGAACCTGATGCGAGCAAAGCGTTAAAACCCATTACATTTGCAAAAAGTAGCTGTAAAATAGTACCGGTACCGGGCCCTATAAGTCCGTCATATATTCCAGTACATAGACCTATTATTATTGCTAGTAAAATACTATATTTTGTGTTTTTAGCGTTTTTTACTTCTTTTTTTCGCTTATTTTTCGACAATATCAAAAGTGCCATAATAGGTAAAACTACAAGTACGATTATGCTTATTGTTTTTTCGGGTATTATTTTAAACAGTTCAGCGCCAAAAAAACTTCCGATAAAAGATGCGCCAAGTGCGACAGTTGCAACATTCCATTTTATCTGTTTGCTATTTGCATATTTGAGCGTTGCAGTGAAGGTACCTGCAAACGCGCTTAGTTTATTGCTCCCTGCAGCATACGCGGGAGATAAGCCGGCTAAATAATAAGCAGGCAAAGAAATAAGTCCGCCGCCACCTGCGGCAGAATCAACAAAACCTCCTAAAAACACAAGGGAAAAAACAAGAACATAGGAAGCAAAACTTAGTTCCACTTGAAGCCTCCTTAATCAAAGTATCGCAATGATAACATATGCTTTCAGCGAAAACAATCCTTTGTAAAACAAAACTCGTCTAAATGACTTTACACAAATTTTACATTAAACAAGTTTGCTTTTTACATTTAAGGTTTATTATGACACCGTACCAATTAAGGAGGTAGTTTTAATGAAGAAACATGTTGCTCTATTCATGGCGATGGTCATGATGCTAACCGCAGGCATAGCTATTGCGTTCAATGCTGACAGCGAAATAGTTGTTGTTTCACGCGAAGAAGGAAGCGGCACCCGCGCAGCTTTCGTAGAAATCACTGGCGTAGAAGCGAAGAATGACAAAGGCGAGAAAGTCGACAACACCACACTTGATGCTGAAATCCAGAATGCAACTTCACAGGTGCTGGTATCAGTAGCAGGAAACGAAGTAGCAATAGGCTATGTATCTCTAGCTGCACTAAACGAAACCGTTAAAGCTCTCAAGGTAGATGGCTTTGAAGCTAACAGCGAAAATATCATTGCCGGCGACTATCCTGTTGCCCGTCCCTTCAATTTAGTCACTAAAGCTGGTGTAGAGCTTAGCGAAGCTGCTGCTGATTTCCTCGCTTTTATTATGAGCAAGGAAGGTCAAGCAGTTATCAACGAAAATGACGCCATAGCTGTTGTTGCTGATGCGCCTGCATTCGAAGCAAAAGACATCGAAGGCAAGGTAGTTGTCGGTGGTTCCACTTCTGTAGAACCCATCATGGGCAAATTGGCCGAAGCGTATAATGCGCTCAACCCCAAAGTTGAAATTGAAATCCAGGGTGGCGGTTCCAGCACTGGCGTAAACCAGGCACTTGAAGGCACATTTGATATCGGTATGGCTTCCCGCAAACTCAAGGATTCTGAGGTTGAGAAGGGTGCAGAGAACACTGTTATCGCTATGGACGGCATTGCTGTAATAGTAAACCCTGAAAATACTTGCGAAGATGTGAGCCTCGAGCAGCTCCGCCAGATCTTCACGGGTGAAGTAAAAACTTGGGCAGAACTCGGCAAGTAATCTTATGAAAAACGATCGGAAGTATCTTTCCGAAAACATCATGCGGGGGATATTCTTATTCTCCGCATGTGTTTGTATTATTGCGGTTGCGATGATATGTATATTTCTCTTTGCTAACGGCATACCTTTTTTCCAGAAGCATAGCCTTTGGAGTTTTTTAACTGGTCAACAATGGTCGCCGCTTAGAGAAATATTTGGCATAATGCCGATGATTATTGGCTCCTTCTATATAACGATAGGTGCAGTGTTGCTCGCCTCACCAATCGGGATATTGACCGCAGTTTTTATGACTTACTTCTCAAACAACAGAATTAACCGTGTTATGAAACCGGCAGTTGCTTTGCTTGCCGGAATTCCCTCTGTTGTATATGGCTTCTTTGGAATGATGCTATTAGTGCCGCTTACTAAGGATTTACTTAATTTATCGTCTGGCAAATGTGTACTTGTTGCATCTGTACTGCTGGCGATTATGGTGTTACCTACTATAATACAGACTTCCGCTGCTGCTTTAAGCGCAGTACCTGGAAATTATTATGAAGGCAGCCTTGCCCTTGGTGCAACACATGAATACTCTGTATTACATGTTTTGATTCCGGCAGCCCGTCCTGGCATTTTGTCGGGCGTTGTCTTGGGTATAGGTAGAGCGATAGGCGAAACGACCGCAGTTATTATGGTTGCTGGTAACCAAGCACGTATGCCGCAGGGTATTACAAAGGGTATACGTACACTTACCGTAAATATAATGATGGAAATGGGTTATGCTGCTGATGTACATAGGGATTCGCTTATAGCTACCGGTGTTGTACTTTTTGTAATTGTTCTCTGTATCAACTCCATATTCTCTTATATAAATAGAAGGCGGGTGATTCAGTAATGAAAAGTATAGATAATAATAAATCTATCACTAAAGGAACGGCGCCGCCTCATACTGGCAGCATTGCGTTTAAGTTCTTTACTTATCTCTGCTCTGCCCTTACCATATTCGCTTTAGCGTCTATAGTGATATATATATTTGTTCAGGGTATACCTAATTTCTTCTTTCATGACGAAAGTGGGGCTTTACATTTTAAGTCTAGCCTTTTTGACCTAAAATATACCACTGACAATGTTTCGATGTTCCATGCAATACTGAATACTGTATACATGACAGCTCTTGCACTCTTAATATCTGTGCCACTTGGAGTTTTCGGTGGTATTTATCTAGCTGAATACGCAAAGCCTGATTCCAAACTTGTTAAAGTTGTGCGCGTTACTTCTGAAACGCTTGCAGGGCTACCGTCCATAATATACGGACTGTTTGGAATGCTATTCTTTGTAAATACAGTAGGCTGGGGCTTTTCATTGCTAGCTGGCGCCTTTACGCTTGCTATAATGGTATTGCCTGTAATACTGCGACAGACGGAAGAATCCCTGCTTTCAGTTCCGCGCAGCTACCGTGAGGGTAGTTTAGCACTCGGTGCAGGTAAGCTTCGTACTACGATGCGCATAGTTTTACCTGTTGCAACACCCGGTATATTAGCGGCAGTGTTACTTTCAATCGGTAGAATAGTCGGTGAAACTGCGGCTTTAATATATACTTCTGGTATAGTTGCAAAAGTTTGTGTTTCGCCATTGGATTCGGGCAGAACACTTGCAGTACATCTTTATCAGCTCCAGCAGGAAGGTCTGCATCTTGGAGAAGCTTTTGCTGTCGCGGTTGTATTACTTGTTGTTGTAGTAATAATGAATGCCGTTTCAAGTAAAGCTGCAAAAAAACTTTCAAGTAAAGGATAATGAAATGAACGATAGTATGTTAAAAGAAAAAGGTAGTGTGGCTCCAGAGGCTTTTCATGTTGAAAGTTCGCAGAATGCGAAGTTTCGAATAAGCAACATGGATTTGCACTACGGCGCTTTTCATGCGCTTAAGAACATAAACATGGAAGTACCTGAGCAAATGGTTACCGCTTTCATAGGTCCTTCGGGCTGTGGAAAATCTACACTTCTAAAGTCATTGAATCGTATGAACGACCTTATTCCCGAATGTAATATAACTGGTGAAATATTACTTGATGGTCAAAATATATACGACCCTTTAACCGATGTAAATCTCCTGCGTAAACGCGTTGGCATGGTGTTCCAGAAGCCCAATCCTTTTCCAATGTCTATATACGATAACATTGCTTATGGACCCCGCACACATGGTATACGCAGCCGCGCGAAGCTGGATGAAATAGTCGAAAAGTCCCTAACTGATGCTGCGCTCTTTGAAGAAGTTAAGGATGACCTTAACAAGAGTGCCATGTCTATCTCTGGTGGTCAGCAGCAGAGGTTGTGTATCGCACGCTGCCTTGCAGTAGAACCTGACGTAATTCTTATGGATGAACCGACAAGCGCGCTTGATCCTATATCAACTTCTCGTATAGAGGATCTTGTAATGGAGCTTAAAAAGCAGTATACTATCATTATCGTAACGCATAATATGCAGCAGGCAACACGTATATCCGATATTACAGCGTTTTTCCTGCTTGGCGATATGATAGAGATGGCACCTACTGCCAATTTGTTTGCAAATCCAAGGGATAGACGAACAGAAAATTATATTACAGGGAGGTTCGGTTGATGCGTACATATTTTGACGATCAATTAAATCAACTTAACCGTGAGATGATTCAAATGGGGAGTATGATTGAACAGGCTATTGAGCGTGTTTGTGATGTGCTTCGCATACACGATGTTGAGGCTGCAAAGGCGATAGTTCGAGGGGATTCTGAGATAGATCGCAAGGAGAGAGATATAGAAGCGCTATGTCTTAGGCTTATACTTATGCAACAGCCAGTAGCTTCGGATCTGCGTATGGTTTCATCAGCGCTTAAAATGATAACCGATATGGAGCGCATAGGTGATCAGGCAAGCGATATTGCTGAGATAATATCTATGCCTATTGAAGAGGAAATTGTGGAAAAACCCGCTCACCTATTAACTATGGGTGAATCGGCAGCGCATATGGTACATAAGGCTGTAGATGCTTATGTAAGTCGTGACCTGTCGCTTGCTCAAGAAGTAATCGAGTCTGACGATATTGTCGACAACCTATTCATTCAGGTTAAAGAGGAGATTCAAGAGCAGATACGTACTAGTGAAGATCCCGGTATGCAGTTGCTTGATACGCTTATGATAGCGAAATACTTTGAAAGAATAGCTGACCATGCTGTAAATATTGCTGAGTGGGTTGAGTACGCTGTAACAGGAATTTATAAGGGTGAGGCCCTTTGATCATCTATACAGTTGAAGATGATAAGAGCATAAGAGACCTTATCATTTACGCGCTAAAGCAATCAGGCTATGACGTGAAAGGTTTTCCTGAGGCGGAATCCTTTAAAAAAGCTTTAAAGAAACGCGTGCCGGACTTGGTTTTGCTTGACCAAATGCTGCCCGGTACCGATGGCGAAACGCTATTAAAGGAGATGCGCTCTGACCCCGATACTGAGTTCCTTCCCGTAATAATGGTTACCGCAAAAGGGGAAGAGATGGATAAGGTGAGAGCACTGGATTACGGTGCGGATGACTATATCGTTAAGCC
This sequence comes from Christensenellaceae bacterium, assembly GCA_012837835.1. Taxonomy (GTDB): domain Bacteria; phylum Bacillota; class Clostridia; order Christensenellales; family Aristaeellaceae; genus DTU024. The sequence continues at coordinate 24,475 of DUQK01000021.1, forward strand.
TTTTGGCATTATGGAACTTTTAAGCCGCGTAAGAGCTGTGTTAAGGCGTGCTGAACCTTCTCCAAAACCACGAAAATTAAGCTATGGCGGCATAGAGATGGACTATGACCGTCATAGTGCTACATCGGACGGCAAAGAGATAGTGCTCACCAATAAGGAGTTTGAACTTCTAAGGTGTATGATTTCTACCCCTGAAATTGTCTACACTAGGGATAAACTGCTTGATGTTGTTTGGGGGGTTACTTACTATGGCGATTCAAGGACTGTGGATGCACATATAAGATCTTTACGTCAAAAACTAGGTAAAAATTCCTATTTAATCGAAACGGTTCGAGGGGTAGGCTATAAGATAGGCGCTGTTAAAAAGGAATCTAAAAAATGAGAAGGCGTATATTTTGGAGCGGAGTAGTTCTCTCGCTCCTTTTATCTGCTATACTTCTAATACTGACTGAGTTTGCTATTATTTCAAGTGTTAAGAGGCAGCTATCTCTTTCAACTAGTCTTAAACTTGAGCGCCTTACTACTATGCTCAATAATACTGATGATGCTGAAGAACTGCTTGATAAAACCCTTAGCGATTTAAGGATTATATTGGTTTCCGAGAACGGAAACAAGATATTTGATAGTTTTGAGCCACTTTATCGTCAAGAAGATTATTCAAAGATGCCTGAAATAAAAGAATCTATAAAAAAAGGTAGCGGTGCTGATATACAAAAACGGGCTAATTATTACCTGTTTTCCTCTGCTAAAAAACTTAAAAATGGCAATGTGCTTTGTGTAATTGAACGTAGCTTTATTATAAATGAAATCCGTAGCAAGATGTATTTATATTTAATTTTGCTTTTCATATTACTTTTATTCTTAGCTTCCGGTACTTCAAAACATTTGACGGATAAGCTTATTGATGGTGTGAACGCAATTGATATAGATAATCCTGTGGACACTTGCAATTTTGAGGAATTCCTGCCTTTTGTAAGGAGTATATCCTCAAAACAAAATGAACTCAAAGACAAAATATCTCTTATGGAAAAGAGAAAAATTGATATATCTGCAATTTTCAATGCCCTAGGTGAAGGTTTTATAATGTTGGATAAAAGGATGAATATTATATCAATAAACGATAGCGCCTGCGCCTTGCTTGGCACTACTGCGGAGAAGGCGGAAGGCAAACCTTTTCAGGCAATCAATAGACAAAAGGAGATAATGCAGCTTCTTTTCAACTTAGAACATCAGGATTCCACATTTGCAATAGTTCCACTTGGCAAGCGTAACTATCGTATCGCTGCCAGTGTAATGGATTCAGATGAAAAAGGTATAGTATTTCTATTTACCGATTTAACCGATAAATTGGAGAACGAAAACCTTCGTAAGCGTTTTACCGCTAATGTTTCTCATGAGCTAAGGACACCGCTCACCACAATATCCGGTTATACAGAAATGCTGGTAAACGGAATGGTACGCAAGAAAGATGAGTTGAGTTTTTTCAAGCGTATAAATAAGGAAGCAAATAGAATGCTAAAACTTGTAGACGATATTTTGCGTCTCAGCAGAATGGATGAGGGTAAAATATCAAGTGATATGGAGCCGGTAAAGTTATCAGATATTATTGATAATTGCATAGAAAGCTTAAGACCTATCGCCTCAAAAAGGAATATAAGCTTAGAATCTTCCTGTGATGACTGCGAAATACTTGGCAACCCAACGCTTATTGGGGAAATAATATTTAACCTAATAGACAATGCAGTGAAATATAATAAGATAAACGGCTCTGTTAAAGTAAATATTTACAAAGACGGCAATAAATGTATACTAACCGTGGAGGATACTGGCATAGGGATAGAAGAAGGAAAACAGAACCAGATATTTGAGCGTTTCTATCGTACGGATAAAAGTCGTTCAAAGGATAAGGGAGGCACAGGGCTTGGCTTATCAATTGTAAAACATGCTGCAGAATATCATAACGCAGAGCTTGATGTAAAAAGTGAACTTGGCAAAGGTACCACTATGAAAGTGATTTTCTGGTGTGACCCTAAAAATACATCTGAACAGATAATTTAATTTATCTTTTTAAGTTTTTCAAAGCCTTTTAGAGCAATATATGCATAGCAGGATATGAGTTCGCCTTTCTCGTCAAGGCGCAAGCTGTGTGATGCTCTGATTGCGGTCATATTTGCTTCCATTAGCTTTTTTGCGCCAAATTTATTCATAAGAATCAAGTACTCTTTGGCTTTATTTAATAAACTTTGCTTATAAGGCTCATGACCGGTAAGTAGAACATATCTATCTCTTAAAAAAGCTCGCATTAAGCTTATGCTAGTGGAAGTGTCATCACTGGGGAGAATACGCAATAAAGAAAAACCTCCTTCAAAAACACCGCTTTGCATCTTTGCTGGCAAATAGCTTAAGGCATAGGTGAAAGCTAGGGTTGAGAAAAGAGATTCTTCTGTGTTCTTTATACTTAGTAAATAAGAAATAGCATTCTGAAACATTGTATCTTCAGCTAAATCTCCATAGCATGCCGCTTTGAGCATATCATCAGCCTGAAATAAGTATACATTGCCTATATGTTTTTGAATTCCAAGCCTTGTAAACACATCGTTCTCAAAGTTAATGAGATTAATTGGCATATCAATCTGCTCAAAGTTGTTGCTTACAGTGGTAGGAGCGGCAAAACCATACCCAAGTATATTTTTGCGCTTAACTTCTTGCATTAACAAATTGTATATAAACAATTGAAGCAATGCTGCACCTTGGCTGTGCCCTGAAACGAACACTAAAAACGGAGAATTATCATTTTTTACACTAAGCAATATATCCCTAAGCGCTAAAGATTCAAAGCCTAACTTCTCTGCTATTGAAGGGAATTCTATATTGTTTACCTGTGCAAAAAAAGTATCGGTCAACTTTTTAAAGCCTGCATGTATTCCATCTTCATGAGCAAAATCAAAATTGCTAAGCCAACTAGTAAGGTTTCGACCTGTTCCAGCAAAAGTTATGGCAATTGCAAATTTACAATCGGCTATTTCTTTTGACATTATAATCGCTCTTCCATATTCGGCTTTGTAGGGAGTTACTATCTGTTTTTTTATTTTCTTACGTTTTTTGATTTTTTTATGTTTTGTTTTTTTGCCAAAATAGGGTGCAATGCTGTTATATAGGCTTTGAATTAAACTGTCGCTATCGCTAGTATCAATACTATGGAACAGCCTATCTCTAATCTTTATGGTTATATCAGACCAACCAGCATCTACCCAAGGGCGAATATTTAGATTGTAAGAAAGTGCAGATAGTTCCAGTGCAAAACGTATTCCCGCTTCAGAAAATTTTTCTTTTGAAAGAAAGATTTCAGTACCGGACAGATCTACTTGTGTTATATCTCCTAAAACTGTCATTTTATACCTCCAATATATTTTAACATTTAATCTTTACATATATCAAGCTCCAATAATTAATATTGTAGTTACAAATTGCAAGTTAATTTTGTATATGTTATAATCACATTAGCGAATACTGGCTTTTGAAATCTTGAAAAAGGGGAGAGGATCATGCTGACTATGCATGTATTTCTGGTAGGAATGGCTGGAGGTGGGAAAACAAGCCTCGGTAAGAAGCTCGCCTCTAACCTTAAGCTGCCCTATGTCGATACCGATGTTAAGGTAAGCGAGATGATGGGTATGTCCGAAAAAGATATATATATAAACCTAGGTGAAGCTTTTTTTCGTAGTGCAGAAACAGGAGTACTTATGAGTTTGGCAAGTGAACCACCCTCAATAGTATCAACCGGCGGAGGACTTCCAACCATCAAAGAAAATGTTATGCTTATGCAAAATCAGGGTGTGATTATCCATATTGATAGACCATTGGATCAAATTCTATCTGATATTAAAATCGATAGAAGACCACACCTTGAAAATGCTGGCATTGAAGATGTTATTAATCTATATAACCGTACGATAGGTTACTATAAGGCTTGTGCGGATTATACACTTGACAACTCTTTTGGTTTTGCGCTAGGCGCTGCAAATTTAACTAGGTTGGTTAAGAACTTGTATTAGATGTGTTTAAATATATTGCTTGTAATAATGGATATGTGAAACGGACAGAAGACGTTCGTTTTTTTATAGAATATTATTCTTACAGTATTAGTTATGCTAATAATGCTTTCAAAGTATTACATCGAAAAAGGTTGCCAAGTAATAGGCAACCATATGGCGAGAGCATGTGGGAATCGAACCCACCCAAGAAGCGACTAACCCCTTACATCGGTTTTGAAGACCGAGGGACACACCAGCACCCATCTGCTCCCATGAGAAAATGATATCTTAAAGGTTGTTGCTTGTCAATCGATAAGCTTGCGTGCTTCACCATGCATTTTTGTGATGCCCTTTTTATCCCAGTAGTTTAGTATACTTAGGGCATATTTGCGTGAAGTGTCAAGCGCATCCCTTAATTCCGCAAGAGTAACCTCTCCATTTATTTTCTGTAAATCACGGAACCTATCAAGCGC
>DUQK01000022.1 GCA_012837835.1 Christensenellaceae bacterium
CAGTACCTACACCGCCGCCTACAACACAGGCGTAGTTTATGCCCTCTATTTCCGTAGGGTTACCAAGAGGCCCCACTAGTGCATTTAGGCCATCGCCAACAGATAGGCTATCAAGCTCAAGCGTGCCCCCACCTACTATCTGATATATTATATCTATGCTGCCTGTATTTGTATCCGCACGGGCTATGGTAAATGGAATCCTTGCGGAATTTTCACACGAGCGCAGTATTACAAACTGTCCCGCCTTAGCCTTTTGAGCGATATAAGGTGCCTGTACATTTATACGCGCGACGGTATTGTTTAAATATTCCTTACTAAGTATTTTATACATATTTCACCTCTTTAATTTATTGTTCCAGCGGCTGGCACAAAGGGAAGGGCACAGCCTTCGCCCAGCACATAGGGACTTAGTGTAAAAGGAGTGTCATTTTGAACGACGGCTAGTATACGATTTGCTTCCTCAGCATTTGCTAAAATAGGCTGGTAGTTATTTACAAGTCCCCCTGCACTAGATGGGTGTATGGGTATTAGCCATATTCTATGCCCTGTATAATTGCCAACAGCATCAAAATAAAAGCTTGTCCTAGCCAAAAGCGCATCACCAGCATGCTCCTTTATTTTATCATTCCCGCCGAATGATAGGTTGCCAAGCGAATACACTATACTGGTTGAGCCTTTTATATTAACGCCCTGAACCACATGGGGGTGATGCCCTATTACTACGCTCACCCCTTCTTTTATGAGCCAATCCGCCATCTTCTCTTGGTTACTGTCGTGGCGGAGAGAATACTCCGTTCCTCCGTGTATTATACCCACAATCGCTTTTGCGCCCTTGGATTTAAGCTCATCAATAGTACCACGCACAAGCGAGGGTTGCCGTCTCCAATCCCCTATATATACACCCACAAAGCCTATCTTTGCGCCGTTTTTCTGGTACAAATATCCTTTGTTTGTATATCTACAATTAACATACCACTCAACGCCAAAATTATCAAGTGCAGTAGTGGTGGCTTCAAAACCATGTCTATCATAATCCATGCTGTGGTTGTTGCCTAGGGTTACAGCTTCTATACTTGCAAGAGGAAGTATCTGCGCATAAGTGCTGGGAGCACGGAAATTATATGTCTTTTTAAGCTTTCCGCGTTTTGAATCGTGAAACACTCCCTCAAGGTTTACCATAGTAATGTCATCACTCTCAAATATAGGTTTTAAATTTACAAAAGGATATTCAAAGCCATACTTCTCTATATACTGAATAAAAGAGGATTCCTTTTCCCAGTATTTATCCTCGCTGCCAAGTGTACAATCACCACCGAATGTTACTATTATTTCTGTTCCCTCAGCACTTACATTTACAGCTAAAAATATTAACACTAAAAATATAACAAGTGTTTTTTGTATGAACTTAATCATGGCGTAATACCCTTGCGCGAAGGCTTAATAACCGTCTGTATATTTAAACCATGCGGAGGAAACATACTGTTAAGGCTTGCAAATGCACGCTCGTATATCTTTACAAGTTCACTAAGCTCGCTAATATAAATCGCACCATAGGGAAGGTCAAGCAGGCGCTGCCACATAAAACGGCTTGCAGACAGCTGCGGGAATAAAATATTCTCTAGACTTTCATCACCGCTAAAGCTATCCACAACCTCTATAAGGCAGTTTAGTATAAAGCCCATATGTACTTCCCATAAAAGAGAGGGTATTTCTTCCTCTCGCCAATATGCCTTTTCTTCATCTTTTAGAGCTTGCAATAATGCTATAAGCTCATCAAAGAAAAGTTTTTTACCCTCAAGCTTTACAACATAAAAAATATCGGCAAATTCTTTTTTTATTATGAGCGACATTAGCACTGAAAGGAATTCCGTTTCTTGCATTTGAAATGGCGATGCGTGGTACAATAATCCATTTAGTTTGGCGATATTATCAGCATAATTTTGAGCCTTATAGCGCTCAAAGCTGCGCCTCACCCTATCATTCGCGATTTCCTCCAGCACATGGGGTTTACCTGTGAAATGATGGTAGAAACTGCCCTTTGTGCAGCCCAGCTCAACCAGTATCATATCTATGGTGGTGTTATCGTATCCATGCATACAGAAAAGTCTCTCGGCGCTTGAGAGTATCTGCTGTCTTTTAATCTCGCCCTTTGTAAGTTGCTTTTTCATCGGTTATACTCAATCTCCTGCTGTATTGGTCGATAGTTGGAAGTACAGAGCGTTTCACGTCTGTATTCCTGCCCATTTCTAAGATACACGCGGTATGTATCTACCACGTAGCCTGTCCTCGCCTTTTTTGTCTGCCTTATAGTACCTGGAGCGAGGAGAGTGTTTAGCACGTACTTAGGTTCCTCCGGCGGTTTGTTGGTGCTTATTAACTTGGTTTCAAGACGTATACTCTCCCCCGCACCTGACTGCATGCCGTACATTTCAACTGTAACCTTGCGGCTTTTGTAAGAAGCCACTATAAACACCGGGGTTGATTTGTCATTCCTAAAAACAAAATCAAGGTTAGACCAGTTTACGGTTGCATCAAGACCTTTATCTATATAATTTGAAGGCCATGGATGCGGGCTTCTGTCTATTATAGTCATTCCGGAGATTGCAGCCGCATTAAATAGTGTTGATGAAACCTGACATACTCCGCCGCCAGTTTCATCAAGGCTGACCCCGCCTGCAATTGCAGTGGCGAGCATATAGCCTTTTTCCTGAGTTCTTTCACCCGTTGCCTTGTTAAATGAAAAGCTCTCCCCCGGCATAATGCAGGTACCGTTTATTGCCTTTGCCGCAAGGGATATGTTTACATTTCGGTTATTATCATTAGTCGTCTTGGTGCTGAACTCAGACAGCTTAGAAAAACCGTTTTGCAGCTCAACACTTGTAACCTGCGGCATAATGGGGGTAGAAGAAAGGTTTATCTGCGCATTATAGTCCCCTTTTTGCAGATTGCTGAGTATCTCTCTGTACAGTTCATCGGTGTTAAGCTCAGCGCCCTTTACATCCTTAGTTACGGTAAACTGCTTTGTATTATAATCAAAAGAAGATATAACAGCGTTTACAGCCTGCCTGTTTACTTGGGATGAAATCTCATCGCTTATGCGCCTTATGTCTGCCATATTATAGGATACTTCAGTGCTTAAGTAGGCATTATCTCTTATGGTCTGCTGGGTGTGCAAAAAGCGCGTTTCAAAAGGAGTATCACCGTTCTCTTTATTCCATACAAAGCCGCGTCTACCTATACAATAAGCTTTTTCTACAACGCTTTCAAGGTTGGTTTTGAAAGGTATTTCGCTATCTGTAATTAGCCACGTTTTACCGTCTATATTGATGCTCATATTCATATTGTTTGCCCTTGTACGAGCGTTTCCTTTAAGGGCATTTATAGCGTTTTGCTTATCCAGTCCGCCTACATGCACTCCATCAATAAATACGCCGTCAAATATGGTGTCCCGCTGCATCCACGCAAGTTTTTTTTCGAAGGAATCCTGATAACTATACGCCTTATATACAGAATATAACATAAAAACAATAGCAACAAAGCTTATAAGCGCTACAATCCACCATACGCCGCTTGAAAGTATTTGAGTGTTTTTGTTTTTTTGATGCACAGGAGCGCCTAAGTTATAGGGTGGCTCGTCAAAATAAGGGTCATAAATAGGGTTATAATCTTCCGAAGGGGTAAATGAATACTCCTCTCCGGCATTTTCATAGGCAGAGGCAGGTTCTTCGTCCAAAAAAAAGGGAGCATTACCTTCCACATAGCGTGCGTTTCTAGGTTTATTATTGTCATGCACGGTTTAACCTCCACCAAAACGGGTATAATATTATTGTAGGTTTGAAAGGATGCTTTGTCAAGCTAATAAAAGCTTGACAAGTAAGTAAACTAACAGTATCCTGAAAGCAGTAACCAATGAGGAGGAATACTAATGAAGTTTTACAAATGCGATTTATGCGGCAATATAATCGCCTTCGTTGAAGATAAGGGCAAACCGGTTGTATGCTGCGGAGAAAAAATGAAAGAAATCATACCTGGCACAGTAGATGCTTCGCATGAAAAACACGTACCCGTGTATGAAGTAAATGGCAATGTGGTTACAGTTAAGATAGGCAGCGAAGCTCATCCCATGATTGAAGCACACTATATCCCTTGGGTAGCGCTTGAGAGCAAGTTTGGCAACCAACGCAAAACGCTAAGCCCGGGTAACGCACCTGAAGTAAGCTTTGCCCTTGTTGAGGGTGATGAAGTAAAGGCAGTGTACGCTTACTGTAACCTGCACGGCCTTTGGAAATCTTAAGAGGAGTAATAATATGGCAGATTATCTAAAGTATGTATGTGATGTATGTGGTTACATATACGATGAAGCAGATGGCGACCCTGATAACGGAGTAGTTGCCGGCACTAAGTTTGAAGACCTTCCCGAAGATTGGGTATGCCCTCTCTGCGGTGTCGGTAAAGACGCTTTTTCTCTACAGGACTAAAATATAAAATTTTTCTAAACCTCTTGCCCCTGGCAGGAGGTTTTCTTGCAGTGCTTATATTTTGATGATATAATTTCACTCACTCACCATAGGAGGTATATATGGATAAATGGGATCACCGCTTTATGCAAATGGCTCATCTTGTTGCGACATGGTCGAGCTGTTACCGCAAAGGACGGAATATAGGAGCAGTAATCGTAAAAAACAAGCGTGTAATGACTACCGGTTACAACGGCGCTCCGGCAGGCATAGAAACCTGCAAACAGAAAGGGCGCTGCCTTCGTGATGAGCTGAAAATACCATCCGGCACCCGCCAAGAGCTGTGCTATGCCATACACGCTGAGCAGAATGCCATAATACAGGCAGCAAAACTGGGCATATCCATAGACGGTGCAACCCTTTACTGCACACACCAACCCTGCTCCGTATGCGCTAAGATAATAGTAAACTCCGGCATTGTAAGGGTAGTATATGAAAACCCTTACCCTGATGAGTTTTCTGCATTGTTTTTCAAGGAAGCAAATATATCTCTTGAACATTATGAGGTAGACAGATGACAACAAAAAAGCGCGGTCTTCTAAGCTCCACAAAAACGCTTGTAATACTCTCTCTATTATGCGCACTTAGCATAGTGCTCGAAAAATTTGTAGGGATAAATACCCCTGTCTTCAGGCTCAACTTAGGTTACCTGCCTGTTGCGCTTTCGGGTATGCTATTTGGCGTTGGTGGAGCAGTTTTTGTTGGAACACTAGCGGACTTAATAAGCCATATGCAGTATTTCAACATCTTTTTTGCGTTGCTTGCCATGGTAGAGAGCGCCATATACGGTTTGTTTTTAAACCCCATAGCAAAGGATAAAAAGGACATGCTAAAAAAGAGCATAACATGCCAGCTTGTAATAACGCTAATAGTGCACGCAGGTATGAACACCTTGCTTTTGTGGGTATTATACCGTTCTTTTAACCCTATACGCTTTGTAAGCGGTGCGCTCAGCTTTCCCTTAAGAGCCGCTACGCTGTATTTTCTGCTTAAATACCGCGAGCAATTTGAAAAACAAATTATATAAAAATGGAGTATATATGAAACGCATTCTGTGTATTTTGCTAATAATATCACTTATCCCTCTAGGTACGCTTGCCACCCAAAAAGAAAAGACAATAGAGCTTATAGACGTGCTAACTAAAGAAGAACTTACCAAGACCCCCAAGGGTATGCACCATTACTTGCTCATATGCATGGATTCTTGGGGAGCAAAGCTTAATAACTTGGGGTTTTCCGATGGCATGGTACTGCTTTCCATAGACGAAGGCACAGGCAGGGTTATGATAACTAGCCTTATACGCGATATGCTGGTTATGCATCCGGACGGCACCCCCGGGAGGCTTACCTATATAGCTAAGGAATTTGGCGTTCCCGCCCTTGTTGAAACAATAAACCTGCACTTCGGCATTAATATAGAAAAATATATTTTAATGGACTGGAGCCAAGTACAATCCATAGTAGATGCCTGCGGCGGAGTTAGACTTTATGTTACTAATGCAGAGGCAAGCTACCTGCGAAGGTACGCTATTTCCTCAAGCAGTACGGTTCCAAAAATGGCAAACGCCGGCGAATACCTTTTTAAGGGTCATGCAGCAGTCATATATATGCGCATGAGAAAGGTTACCGCTTCAAACGGCGAAAAGCAGGACTATGGCCGCACTTTCCGCACCAGAACCGTACTTTCAAACATAGCAGACAGCCTTGCAGATATATCCTACGAGGACGCTGAAAAGCTCTTAAACTCCGTACTTGATAATATACTTTATACAAATTTAACCGCGGCAGAGATACTTGAAGCCTTTAATATAGCCTACAGCTTAAGGGGTACCAAGGTTGAGCAGTGCCGCCTTCCCTTTGACAACACCGCAAGGGCTTACGAATACTACGGCGGAGCTGCACAGCTTATAGACTTTCAAAAAAACCGCGAACTGTTTGATAAATTTCTCCACGCCTCAAGCTATGTGGTGATGGAATAATGCCAAATTATAACCCCCATATAGATAAGGTGCTTCAAATGCTAAGAGATATGTATCCAGGCGTAAAACCCTCGCTTAATTTTAGCAATCCCTATGAAATACTTGTAGCAACCATATTATCCGCCCAATCTACCGATAAGCAGGTAAACAAGGTTACACCCGCAGTGTTTAGAGATTTCCCGACCGTGTATGATATGGCTAATACCACTCCCGAGATACTCTACCCCTATGTAAAAAGCTGCGGTTTTAAGTCAAAAGCCAACAACCTTGTAATGGCAGCAAGAAAAATAGTTGAGCAATTCGGTGGTGAAGTGCCTAGAACCCATGAAGAACTTATGACACTATCCGGCGTGGGTTTAAAGACCGCTGATGTAGTGCTTTCGCACGCCTTTGGCGTACCTGCAATAGCGGTAGATACGCATGTATTCAGGGTATCAAACAGGCTAAAAATCGCGGATGCAAATACGGTAGAAAAAACCAGAGAACAACTCATGGAAAATATTCCAATGGAAGAATGGAGCAGCATGCACCTTAAAATAATCCACCACGGAAGGGAACTGTGTAAGGCAAGAAACCCGCTTTGCTCAAGCTGTGCCCTTCAAGATATATGCCCCCATTATTTTAAAAACAAGGGAGAAAATTGATGCAGCTATACCACAATTCAAGGTCCTTACAGTGTAGAAGCCATATTGGCGCACAGCCCTGTTCAAGCAAGATAGCTATTCGTTTTTTTGCTTCGCTGTCGAATCTTTCCGTAACACTGCGTACATGGCAAGGAAAAGAAAATTTCTATTCCATGCCCCATATAGGCAACGGTTGTTACGAGGTAGAGATAAAACTCCCCGACAAGCCCGCCCTATTCTGGTATGATTTTATTATAGCCGATTCAAAGGGCAAAATAAGTTATTATGGCAACGCACATGATGGTTTAGGCGGTGAAGGCAGCGTATACAGCCATAAACCCCCGTCATTTCAGATAACCGTTTATGATAAGGATTATACACCTCCCGCTTTCCTAAGAGAAGGCACCATGTATCAAATATTCCCCGACCGCTTTCACAGGACACATATACCAAAAAGTGACAGGAAAGATGTATATCTCCATAAAAACTGGGGCGACACTCCCCTTGTAAGACCCGACTCCAGAAGCGGCGATAACACCGCCTTTGACTTTTTCGGCGGCAACCTAAAGGGCATAGAAGAAAAACTGCCTTATCTAAAGGATCTAGGCATAAGCATAATATACCTAAACCCCATTTTTAAGGCGAGGAGCAACCACCGCTACGACACTGGCGATTATATGCAGATAGACCCTATCCTTGGCACCGAAGAGGATTTTTCTTCCCTGTGTGATAGCGCAGAAAAGCTTGGCATTCGTATAATAATAGACGGCGTATTCAGCCATACAGGCGAAGACAGTGTCTACTTTAACCGATATGGGAACTACAATTCCGTAGGTGCATATGAAAGCAAGAATTCCTATTATTATTCTTGGTATGCCTTTCGTAAATTCCCTGATGAATATGCCTGTTGGTGGAATATACCCACACTACCTGAAGTAAACAAGTATGACCCCTCTTTCCAAAACTTCATCATGTCTGAAAAAGGCGTCGCAAGGCACTGGATTAACAAAGGCGCAGCGGGCTGGCGGCTTGACGTAGCGGACGAATTGCCTATGGATTTTTTAAGAAAGCTAAGACGTGCCGTAAAACAGGAAGACGAAAACAGCATATTGCTTGGCGAAGTATGGGAGGATGCAAGCCATAAAGTAGCCTACGGACAAATACGCTGCTATTGCCTTGGCGATACGCTTGACAGCGTTATGAACTACCCCTTGCGCGATGCGCTTATTAACTTTTTAATAGGCTCATGGGACGCTGTAAGAACCGTCAGATTCATACAGTCCTTACAGGAAAACTACCCAGCGCCATTTTTCTATTCAGCTATGAATCTAATGGGCAGCCACGACAGAGCGCGCATACTTAATGTACTATGTGAACACGAGTACAACAGCATAGCCCATGCAGATAGGGGCAAAATGCGTCTTCACCCAGAAACACGTAAACTTGCGGTTTCTCGCTTTAAGAAAATGCTTAAATTAATCACTGCGCTTCCCGGCGTACCGTGCATATACTATGGTGATGAGGCGGGGCTAGAAGGAGCCGCGGACCCTTTCTGCAGGGGCACTTTCCCGTGGAACAATATAGACAGTGATTTATATAGCACGGTTAGAAACTATATGCATATGCGCCTTTCAAGACCCGTGCTGCAAACCGGCTTTTTGTCTATATCCGCAAGCGACAGCGACACCATATGCATAAACCGCTATCTGGTAGACGGTAAGGACGTTTTCGGCAATGAAATAGATGATGAACCCTATTACATATCCGTATCGCGCGACCGCGCCCAAAAAAGTGCGCTGCTATAACGGAAAAGCGCCATTTTTCTTGACAGTAGGCTGATTCTGCATTAGAATACTTACTATATGAATTACTGGAGGCTTCCTATGAGTAAATATGCTTTTCGCCGAAATATTGTGCTGATACTTATTATCACATTGCTCAATACGGTCTTTCCTGCATATACTGCAAATGAATATCCTTTTGTTGCTTATACAAGTCAAATCGCATCACTTGTTAGCGACACCAAAGATATTAAAAGCGAGGTCGCAAAGGTGCAATCAGGCTCGGCTGTTGCTGTAATTGGCGAAGATGATTTGTACTTTATTGTAATATACGAGGGTAAAACAGGTTATATACTAAAAAGCCTCTTGCAAAGAGAACTTTCTCAATTTCAATCCTCCGTCGTTCCGCCCGAGGAAATGGATGTATACACAAAGTATATAAGCCTATCTAGAGGTTCTTCTGGCGAACATGTCAAGGCACTCCAGCAGGCTCTAAAGGAGCTTGGCTTTCTTACAGAAAAAGTAGATGGTAAATATGGTCCCGCAACAGAGAAGGCTGTGTCCACATTCCAAGACAAAAACAAGCTCACCGTAACCGGAGGAGCCGACCCTGAAACCCAGCGTTACCTTTACGAAGAAACTCCTCTAAATTCAAAGGGAAAACGCACTAATATAAAAACACTTTCAATTTCAGCTGAAATACTGCGCCCGGGAGATAGCGGTCTTCCGGTTGAAAACCTGCAAAGCCGCCTAAAAGAGCTCGGCTACTATATCGGTAAAGTAGATGGTAAATACGGCAACAACACCAAAAACGCCGTTAGGGATTTTCAGCGTGCAAATAAATTAAAGGCAGACGGTATCGCAGGTCAAAAAACGAACGAAGCGCTAAATAATCCTTCCGTACTTTCAAAAGGAGCAACGGTTCCCCCGGTTCAGGCAACGGATAAGCCTGTAGATACACTTTCCAAATCTGATGAAACCATACAAAGCCAGCCATTCACTATGGAGAAGGAAGAAGCCACATACCCATACACTACAACCACGAGTGATTCTGTAAACCTACGCAAACGCGCTACGGTTCGCTCAACTAGGCTTGCAACCATACCAAATGGCGCAAGCATTGAGGTAATTAAAACATCTGGAGATTTTTTAAACGTACGCTATAAAAACAGACAAGGTTTCGTGCTAGCTAATTATGTAAATATCCCCGAGCAATACCTACCCGGTGAATCCTTCACCTACGATAGTGATGCAAGGGTCAAATACGAAACCCTAGGTCAAGGTGTGTCAGGCTCACTTGTAACTGCGCTTCAGCAGGCTCTAAAAGAGCTCGGCTTTTACAGTGGAGCTGAGGACGGCATATTCGGCGGCTCAACCATACAGGCAGTTAAAGATTTTCAAACTAAAAACGGCTATAAGGCAACAGGCATTGCACTTCCTGAAATGCAAAAGCTTATATACGAAGGCAAACCTAGAAATGCTAAAAACAGGAAAGTATCTGTTGATATATTACCCCCTGTTCCGAACCCCGATATGCAGATAGGCGATAAGGGAGAAGCGGTTGCAGACCTTCAACGCACACTTACAACCCTAGGTTTCTATAAAGGAGAGATAGACGGCAATTACGGCAGGTCTACCTCAAACGCGGTAAAGGCATACCAGAAAGCGCATTCTATAAGACAGACCGGCAAAATGAACAACTTCACTTGGCTGTCATTAAATGCCGCTATGCAAACGCCAACACCAGGCGACAGCTCTCCCATGTATGAGCTTAACGAAGATAATGTAATAGTAATGTACCGCGGCACACGTGGACTTGCTGTAACCCGCCTTGAAGAAAGGCTTATTGAGCTTGGTTATTATAACCGCACCCCAAATGGCGTATACGAAAACCAAGATATGGACGCCGTGCGCCAATTCCAAAGGAATAACGGCTTTACAAGCACAGGTATAGCGGATTTATATACTCAAAGGGCACTGTACAGCTCAAACGCCATACCGTCTAGCGAAAGCCCGCCTGAAGACTGGCAGAAGCTTACAACCGACACCCCCGTTCCCACAGCTACATTAAGCATAGCTATATATGGTCTACTTAAGATAGGCTCACGGGGCAACGAAGTATTATCGCTTCAAAATCGCCTTATTGCGCTTGGCTACCTTGCGGGAAAGGCGGACGGTATTTACGGCACGCAGACAGCGCGCGCTGTAACTTCTTTCCAAAAAGCGAATAATCTCAAGGCGGATGGCCTTGCGGGGCAGGATACTTTAAGCCTTATAAACAGCGTAAACGCTTCAAGCAATATACCTTCTCAAACGCCGCAGAATACTACTACAGGCGAACTTAGCCGCAACCTTAGTATGGGCACAAGCGGCAGCGATGTTGCGCAGGCACAGAGGATGCTCATATCTTTACGCTTCCTCGATGGTGCCGCGGATGGTATATTCGGTCCCGCCACCGCAATTGCAGTCCAGGCATTCCAAGAGAACAACAACCTAAAGCCCGACGGCATAATAGGCAGCCTAACTTGGGCAAAGCTTCACTCTTCTCAAGCCAGCAGCAAGGGAAGTGTGCCTATAGCCCCTATAAAGCCCATAGTTCCAACACAGCCCAGCCCTCCCACAGCGCAAACATTTAAAGCTCCATCTGCAAAAGAAGTGCGCTTTGCACTATGGGATAAGGAAGTCAAATCCCACAGCATCAAGCTGCCCTATATCACCATATACGATTTTATAAGCGGTCTTCACTACAATGTGCATGTATTCAGCAACGGCAACCATGCCGATGGCGAACCCATAACAGCTGAGGACACCGCTACCATGGAAAAAGCCCTAGGCGAAAACAACTGGACTCCCCGCCCCGTATGGGTAATTTTCAGTGATGGCAAGGTGTACATGGCTTCAACGCACAGCCGCGGTCATGAGGTTGACCATAATCCCAACAATAACCTAACAGGTCATATATGCATACACTACCCAAGGGAGATGAGCCTTGCTGAAAGCGTAGGACCTTATGCGGTATCGCATCAAAACGCTATGCTTGCTGGCTGGGATTTAACTCAGGAGATGGCTAAATAAGGCATGAAAAGCCCTAGCGCTCCTCATATACTAATAGCTATAGATGGACCTGTAAGCTCCGGAAAGACAAGCCTTTCAAACGCCGTTGCCAAGCGCCTTAATATACTGCACATAGACACAGGCGCTATGTATAGGGCAGTTGGTCTTGCAGCGATAAGGCTTGGTATATTACCTGAGGATGAAAAAAAAGTATCCGACATGTGCGAAAAAGGTCTGGCACTTGTTGATGTTAAGTTTAAAGACGATATGCAAGTAACACTACTAAACGGCGAAGATGTATCCACAGCAATACGCGCAGAAAACATAGGGCTTGCGGCGTCTACCGTTTCCATGTTCCCCAAAGTACGCAGATATCTAGTTGAGAGGCAGCGTGCTATAGCACAAAAACAGAGCGTTATTATGGACGGGAGAGATATAGGCACTGTGGTGCTTCCTAACGCCCCTGTTAAGATATTTTTAACTGCCTCGGCTGAAGTTAGAGCTAATAGACGCTTTAAGCAGCTTAAAAGTAAAGGTGTTAAAGCAGACTATAAAACCATATTGGAAGACTTATTAAAGCGAGATGAGCAGGATACAAAAAGAGTGCATGACCCGCTAAGGCAAGCAGAGGATGCATTTTTGCTAGATACAAGTAATTTAAGCTTTAAAAGCTCTCTTCAAGCGATATTAGATAGGGTAAACGCTGTATATGGAAAATAAAACACAAAAAAAACATACATCCAATAGTACGCCTTTTTACACATTTGCAAGGTTTATATTACGCATATTTTTCTTTCTTGTGTATCGCTCAAAATGCATGGGCAAGGAGAAACTTGACAGAGATGCGCCATTTATTATCGCCAGTACGCACCAGAGCATGATGGACCCTCTTTTAATAGCCCACTATACAAAAAAACATGAAATCCGCTTCTTAGGCAAGGATTCTTTGCGCAAAAATTTTATACTCCGCTGGATTTTAGATAAGCTCCATATGATACCAGTAAAGCGAGATAGCACAGACATGAAAGCTATGCGCACGTGCATAAATGTACTAAAAGATGGGCATGTACTAGGCATATTCCCTGAGGGTACCCGCAAAGAAACGCATGTACTTGATGACATGAGAACCGGTGTCGGAATAATAGCGCTAAGAAGCAAGGCGCCGATTATACCTATATATTTCGATAGAAAGCCTACTCCCTTTAAAACCACCACCATATATGTGGGAGATGAAATCCCCTACGATGATATACTTGAGCATGGCAGCGGCAAGGACGCCTGCAACATGCTTATGGACAGAATATATATACATACCTATGAGCTGAGGAAACAGGCAAAAAGTGTATAATTCTTATAAATATAATGTTTATTATACATTGACGAAAAATCATTTTTGTTGTAATCTTTGGAGGAACCCGCTTGCTTGTCGTTGCTAAACATGCCGGCTTCTGTATGGGAGTCAGGCTTGCGGTAAACAAGGCGCTTGAAACAGCTAAGTTATGCGCTAAAGAGGGGCTTGAATGCCGCTCGCTGGGCGACCTTATCAACAACCCTACCGCTGTTGAATATTTACACAGCAAAGGCATAAAAAAAATCGACAGGGTTGAGGATGCAAAAGGCGCCGTACTTATTATACGCAGCCATGGTGTTTCTAGGAAAATACTGGAGCAAGCCGGAGAAATAGCTCTTAGAATTGTAGACTGCACCTGTCCTTTCGTGGAGCGTCTACACGAGAGCGTATATGAGTATAGCAAGTATGGCAAGCCGGTTATACTCATAGGGGATGAAAAACATCCCGAAATAATAGGTACTGCGGGCTGGTGCCAGGGCGAGGTGTATATACTCGACAGCGCTGAGGAGGTTAAAAACCTACCGGATAGCCTCAACAATGCTCTGGTAGTTGCACAAACAACATTTCCCCCGCCTGTTTTTGAGGACATATTAAGCCGCATTAAGGAACGTTTCAAAAACATCAAGTACAGAAACACCATATGCGCCGCAACTGTAGCTCGCCAACAGGAGGCTTTCGAAATTGCAAACTGGGCAGATTGCATGATTATAGTCGGCGGAAAAAACAGTGCAAACACCCGTAAGCTGCACGAAACTTGCCTTAAATACTGCCCGCAAAGTTATTTGGTGGAAAGTGCGGCGGAAATCCCGCCCCACTTATTGGTCCCAAGAGGAGCTATAAATATTGGTATCACCGCCGGAGCATCCACCCCGGAATGGACACTTAAGGAGGTAGTCGACACTATGAACGACATCAAGCGCAACGATCAGGTTCAAGCCGATCAAACAGAACAAGCAGAAACAGCGAACGTAACTGTTTCGGACCCGCACGAGCATCCAGCAGAACCGGTACTGGAAGAAGCGGTAACGCAGGTATCAACTACTGTGCAGGTAACCCACATTAACGGCGATCCACATGAAGAAACCGCCGACAACTCCCCTGCTCAGGACGCTCAAGAAGTGCCGGAAACACCCGAATCAGCGCCATCTGCCGATAATGTTGCCGATACCCCCGAAGCGTCCCCCAACGGGGAAGCTGCTGCCTCTGAAGCAGAAGCTCCCGTTACGCCTAAGGATCTCCTAAAAGAAGCGGTGGATAATTTCGCACGTATTCGCCAAGGTCAAGAGGTAGAAGGCAAAATAGTACAGCTCACAGAAGACGAAGTATGCGTAAATATAGGCTACAAGTCAGACGGTCTTATGCCAAGGAGCGAGCTTATTAACCCAGATGCCAAGGTTGGCGATACTATCGAAGTTGAAATCGTTAAGGTAAACGACGGCGAAGGTAATGTTATTGTTTCCCAGCGCAACATAGTACGCAAATACAAATGGGAAGAGATATGCAAGAAGTTTGACAGTGGCGAAATCGTAGAAGCTGTTGTGCAACGCGCAGTAAAAGGCGGTCTACTGTGCAATATAGAAAGCTTCAGAACATTCATACCCGCAAGCCATGTTGCGCGCAACTTCGTAAGCGACCTCACCCCCTTTGTAGGTAAAATCGTAAAGGTAAAACTGCTGGAGCTGGAACAGCGTAAACGCCATATAGTAGCCAGCAGAAAACAGGCTCTAATAGAAGAGCGCGAAAAAGCAAAGGAAGCCGCTTGGGCAAAACTTGAAGAAGGCGCAGTAGTAAAAGGCATTGTACGCCGCTTCGCTAAGTTCGGCGCATTTGTAGACCTTGGCGGCGTTGACGGACTCATACATATTTCCGATATCAGCTGGGTACGCGGAGTAAAGCCCGAAGAGGTACTTACAATCAACAGCGAAATAGACGTGCTTATTATGAGCCTTGATAAGGAAAGGGAACGCATACAGCTTGGCTACAAGCAGCTACATCCCAAGCCTTGGGACAATGCTGAGGAAAAATATCCAGTAGGTGCAATATTTAACCGTGAAGTAGTACGCCTATGCTCATTTGGCGCATTCATAGAGCTTGAACCCGGCGTTGACGGACTGTGCCATATATCGCAGATAAGCACGCAGAGGGTAGAGGACATCGAAAGTGCACTTACTCCCAGTCAGATGGTAGATGTAAAAATACTTTCAGTAGACCCCCATGCAAAACGCATAAGCCTTAGTATACGCGAAGCAATGGAAGACACGGTATTCGATAATGACTTTGACAGTGATATACCCAGCCTTGATATTCCTGAAGAAGAGCCAGTATACGAATCATCTATGGCAACCGCATTCAAGGAAGCACTAGAGGAAAAAAGCGCGCTTGACGCAGCTACAGAAAAATCCGAGGCTGAAGAAGAAGTCCCTGAAACCGAAGCTGAAGCGGAAGAGGCTGAAGAAGAAACCGAGGAAACCCTAGAAGTTGAGGAAGTTCCTGAGGAATCTGATGAAGACGACGTGCCTGTTTCTGAAGAAGAGGACGACGAGGTTGTCGTTTCAGAAGAAACTGATGAAACGTCCGAAGAAGCTGAGGAAGACGAAGAAGTAGCCAAGGAAGCTGAAGAGAAATCCGAGGAATAAAGCTTTAAATTACATTAATTAATTATAGCCCTGCCAAAAGGCAGGGCTATACATTTGGCGAAAAGGGCATTTACACCTCTGCATCTAAATACACTTGTAAGATATTCTATAATCAACAAACATTCATTTATACCGTAATTTTTGCGTAGTGTAAGAATGCAAAAGATAGTCTAATATGCCTTATCCGGATTAAGTCTGCCAAAATATACGCCTCAAGGTTCATTGACAGCTGCTACCCTTGTACAAACACCAAAGGACATATAAATGTCGTCTAAAAAAGCCCCGAACGCTCTCGGGGCTTTATACGGACTAAATTATAGACCGAAATGCTCGTTTAGAAGCTCAACAGTTTTCCTTGCTACGTCCGCTGATAGGCATGCGCAGCGCTCAAGACGATTCTCATCGCCCATTTTTAAATCATTTGCTTCCATAAATTTGCCTACTGAATCCAAGCAGTTTATGGAATTTGAAACTGTTTTTTCCACTTTCATTTCTTTGGGCTGATAGTATGGGAATTCCGCCTTGCGGTACCAGGCAAAAAGTTCACCCATTAGCTTTTTCGCATCGTCTATAGGGCACACTAGACCTATGGCATGAACCGCACCGCCCAATGAGCCGCATAGGCTTCCGTTAAAATAACCTGCAGCGCCTATCCTGAAAAGGTCAATCGGTATACCATCAAAAGGGCTTCCTACTACATCTGCAAGTTCGCCAATTAGGGCATCTGCAACTGCAGCACAGCAGCCGCCTTTGGAGTAGAAGCTATTATGTGCACGCTCCTCTGCCTTGGCAGGGTCAAGCTTAACATAAGGGAAAGGATGTTCAGGTGCCTTACCCTCTGAAAGCGCTCCAATTACTGGATTAAGTGCAGAATATGCAGCAACACCTACTGCCACTTTACCAGTACTCTTTAGAAATTCGCGGCGGGTCTTTAGATTACTCATGTTTTTTCCTCCTAATTTGTTATATATTAAGTTTACTCCTATTCACCCAAAAAAGCAAGCTTTATGACTATTATAGGAAAATAAGGCGAGTTGTAAAATAAAGTGCAACAGAAAAGACCACTCTTTCTCTGATACAATATTAGTGCAAAAAACAAGTAAAGGAGAAAGAAATGGCCT
The DNA here is from genome assembly GCA_012837835.1 of Christensenellaceae bacterium. Lineage (GTDB taxonomy): Bacteria > Bacillota > Clostridia > Christensenellales > Aristaeellaceae > DTU024. The sequence continues at coordinate 17,063 of DUQK01000022.1, forward strand.
ACAATTATTGTATCAGAAAGAGGAAGAAAGGTA
>DUQK01000023.1 GCA_012837835.1 Christensenellaceae bacterium
ATATACATAAGCCCTTGGGGCTACTAAATGCGCGTTCATACCATCCGAAGTGCGGATTATCTTTTCCATAGAGTCGCAGCTGACTCTAAGCGTGTTGCTTATAAGCTTATCATAGCGTTTTTCTATTATGGAATTTAGCCCACTTAGATAATCTATATAGGTTTTTTGAGGCAGGTCAAGCATTTTTTTGTCCGGCTCTCTCTCACCCTTTTTGATGGGAGGAAGTTCCTTGGCGTTTAAGTGTACCCTTTCCCCTAGGAAGTGGGCATTATCGCCTGCGCATTTTACCGTATGGGCGATGGCATCGTCGCTTATTTCATTTGCGGAAGCGAAGCCGTACATACCCTTATCGTACACTCTGGCGTTTACGCCTTTTAAGTCGTTTCTTGAGTTTGATACAAGGTTTCCCGCGCGCAGCAGTACCGACCTAGTTCTGTTTCTTTGTATTCTTATTTCTGATGACTTGTTCGGCGGAAAGTGCGCCGAAGTAACTAAATCTTTAAGCAAATTATCCCTCCTTTGGTTCTGACTAGTAATATTGTATCACTCGGTGTGCAGGAATACAAACATGTATTGTAGCAATAAGGGGCCTGCTTGATTTACAATTTACAAAATTGAAATTTTTAATATTAGGTGTTGCATTATATAAAAATGTATGTTATACTCCAGTGGAAAATGATACTCATATAGTGCCATAAGTGAATCGATGGATTAATCGGGAGGTAATTTATGTTAGGGAATGAAATAGTTTCAGTGCAGGCTATGCAAGTTTTTACTTGGCGTTCACATCCTGGAATAGAGGTTTTTGTACGAACAAGAAATGGCTCAGAAGGACATGCTGTTTGTACAGCTGGAATTTCAATAGGAACCCATGAGGTGAAATTTGCATATGATGGTGGTACGAAATGGAAAGGTATGGGGGTAGAGGGAGCAGTAAGAAATGTAGAGGAAATAATAGCGCCACATATCATAGGCATGGATGCTAGTAAGCAATATGAAGTTGATTCAGCAATGCTTAACATTTGTGAGAATGCGAAAGAGCAGATTGGAGGAAATGCAATTGCAGCGACTTCTGCTGCTGTTCTAAAAGCAGGCGCTAAGAGTTTAGGAATTCCCCTTTATTATCATATTGGAGGAGTAAATGCTATGTATCTTCCTGTTCCTGGTGTTCCAGCAGCGGCAGGACATAAAAGGTATGGTGGTTGTGTGACAACACCTGATACAAAACCAACTTATTCTTTCATGTGTTTCGGATTTGATTCTTTTAGTGAAGCTTCATATGCGGGTTGGGAGGTTCAAGAGCTTTGGAAAGATACCATGAGGAATTTAGGGATTTATCCACCTGACTACTATGGTCTATTTGAAATACCTGAAGGTATTTTTAATACTGACGAAGAACTTTGGGAATTAATGACAAAAACTATAAATAAAGCGGGTTACGAGGGCAAAATAGGAATACAAGTTGATGTAGCCAGCGACTGCTATTATGATAAAAATGATAAGTTATATAAAGGTTTGTTTTCAAGAAATCCAAAAACAAAAGAAGAAATGCTAGAATTATACATTAAAGCAGTTAAAGATTATCCATTTGTTATAATTGAAGATCCATTTTTTGAGGATGATTATTTAAGCCATGCAGAGTTAGTCAAAAATGTAGATATTATGATTGTAGGTGATGATTTATTCACTACAAACATAGAGAGGGTTGCTCATGGAGCCTCATTGGGTGCTGCAAATGCAGTGCTACTAAAAGTAAATCAAGTTGGAACGATATCGGATGCTATGGAAATGGTACAATATGCCTATAGAAAAGGCTATGGAATTATGCCCTGTGAAAGTCGTGGAGAAGGTGAAGCAATAGCAGATTATTGTGTTGGAATTAATGCGTTTGCTGTAAGAGAAATGGCTGTTGGTGTTGTTGCTAATAGATTTTTGGCGATTGAAAAAGAACTGGGAAGTAAGGCGCGTTTTTCGGGTGCAGAAGGTTTGTATGGGAAGCGTCTTATTAACATTAGAAAATGAGGTCATGTGATTACATGATTTCAAATATTATTTTGTAGGAGGAATACACATGAAAAGGACATTTTCAATTCTACTGGCAATGATGTTATTGCTGACTGTTCTTGCGCCTTCTGTTGTTGCAAGTGAAGAGACAATAAAAATCGGGCTTCTTGCGACTCTTACAGGTTATCCATTAAACGGCGAACATATGGCTAAAGGCGCACAAATGGCAGTTGATGAGATCAACGAAGCAGGAGGGATATTAGGCAAAAAGGTTGAACTTGATATCCAAGATGTAGGAAACACAACGGATGTAGGAATTAATTCATGTAATCTACTTATCAGTAACAAGGTTGTTTCTATTGTTGGACCACATTATAGTAGCACTTGTCTAGCGATTGAAAATCTAATCAACGCTGCCAAAATCCCAATGCTTGTTGGTGGAACAAGCCCTAAGATTGCGAAGATAGACAATGATTATTTGTTTAGGATTCGTGCTTCGGATACAATGCAAGCTGTTGCTGCTGCCAAGTATCTTGTGGAAGGTTTAGATGCAAAGAATGTTGCGATTTTATATGGTTCAGACGACTTTGGAACAGGCGGTATGGAAATTGCATCCGAGCACTTCAGTTCCGTTGGTGTAGATTGGGTTGCTCACCCATTCAATAACGAAGACACTGATGTAACAACTCAGATATTGAAATGTATTACAAGTGGTTGTGATAGTGTTATGATATGGGCAACAGAAGCAGCTTATCCAATTGTAGCAAGGCAACTGTATGAATTAGGACTTATAGTGCCGACAATAACAAACCCATCACTCGCAGTTGATTCTTGTTTAGCACAACTTGAACAGGAATGGGTTGAGGATTGGTATTGTGTAACAGATTTTCTTACTAGCAATAGTGAGGAAAAAGTTCAAAATTTCATAAAAGCTTATGAGGCAAAATATGGAACGGAAGAAAGTGTGGACTTGCACTGTGCAGCATATTACTCAGGTGTAAAGTTGGTGGCGGATGCAATAGAGCGCGCAGGTAGCACAGATACCGATGCAATTCGTAATGCTCTTATGGAGACAAAAGATTTTGAGGGTATTATTGGAACTATGAACCCAAATGAGAATGGGGAGTTTATTCACGAAATCATTCTTGCTCAATGCAATGACTTAAAAGTTAGCTATATTAAAACGATTGGTGAATGACAATAATTGTTGAAGAAACAACAATAACTGTCTGATTATTGAAGTCAGGCGGTAATGCCTGACTTCTCTAATTATTTAAAGACATTATATTTATACTTCATGGTGAATGTCTATAGTAAGGGTTACAAAGGAAGTGGTTTTTCTGTATAAAATAATCTTACAGCTTTTAGTAAGTGGTATTGCTATGGGTTTTGTGTATGGTCTTGTCGGAATAGAATATACTCTAATATGGAACTCCACTGGTCTATTAAATTTCTCACATGAAAGAATAATAATGTTGGGAGCATATATATTTGCGGGTTCTTTCGTGCTACAAACCGGTTTATCGGTTTTGCCAGCCATTGTAGCTACAATTATTGCAATAATATTTTTTGCGGTATTTGTTGCGTATACTATATTCATACCTCTTCGTAACATGAGTGCTCTGTGTGCTATTATGTCAACTGTAATGCTAGGGAACATTATCAATGAAAGTGTTCGTTTGTATTATGGTCCCGAAGCGATAACAGTAAAAGGTTTCTTGACAGGCATGATTCGAATCGGAACATTAGTTGTTGCAAGAGCTTATGTCGTGATAATCTTTGTAGCTTTGATAATACTTGCTTTGCTTTTGCTTTTTATGATGAAAACAAAAACTGGTAAGGCAATGCGTTGTGTTGCGCAAAATAAAAACGCCTCATCACTGATGGGAATTGATGTGCAAAAAAACATGATGATTACAATAGCAATAAGTTTTTCTATCTGTAGTATTATTGGGTTGTTGGTTATTCCGTTGTACAGTGTCAAACAGTCAATGGCTAGCATGATTAGTTTGAAAGGGTTTGCAGCTGGAGTAATTGGTGGTTTTGGATCCCTTCCAGGTGCTATTGTTGGAGGTCTGTTCATCGGAATTATCGAAAACATAGCAGGTATGATATTTCCTTCTACCTTTAAGGATGTTGTTGCTTTTGTTTGTCTAATACTTATGCTTTTATTACGACCATCAGGAATACTTGGCAAAAAAAGGATAAGTTGAAGAGAGGAGATAATTAAATGTTTTCGAGAAAGCACACCAGGAAAATTTATGCTGTGCTTATAATAGCTGCGCTGGCTTTTCCGTTAATTTCGAATAACACCTATTACATAACAATGCTCTGTTTGGCTTTTATCTATATGATTGTGGCATTTGGCTTGAATTTTATTACAGGTATGACAGGTCAGGTGAATCTTGGTACTGCTGGCATATTCTGTATAGGTGCCTATACCTCGGCTTTGCTAACAACAAAAACATTCATTTCACCTTGGTTAGCATTATTGGTTGTGATTTTGTTTGGGTTTGTCATAGGAATTGCTTTGGGATATCCGAGTTTGCGGTTAAAAGGTGTTTATTTATCATTAACCACAATAGCTTTTGGTGAGATTGTAAGGCAATTAGTTAATAATATGACAGATTTTACCGGTGGAGCTCACGGAGTGCGTGCGATTCCTCCGTACTGTTTGTTCGGATTCGAGCTAAATACCAAGTTGAGATTGTACTATTTTTTACTTGCAGTAACTATTATGTTTGGTCTCATTGCATATCGAATAATATATTCTAAGTGGGGGAGAGTTTTTACGGCAATACGTGACAATATCGATGCAGTCGATACTTGTGGTATAAGTAGTTCTAAAGTTAAGATCATAGCGTTTACTTTAGCAGCTGTCTTTGCCGCTATAGCCGGAGGGCTTTATGCACATTATTCAGGTTATATAAATCCTTCCACATTTACGCTTAATCTTTCGGTTTCTTTTGTTGTAATGGTTATGGTGGGTGGTAGCGGTACTGTGTTAGGTAGTGTTCTGGGAGCGGTTCTTGTAAGCATACTGCCGGAAATGCTTCGTTTTCTAGGAAATTACTATCAAATTGTGTTCTATATTCTTGTGTTTATATGCACAATTTTAATTCCAAATGGAATTGTAAATGTTTTTTTGGAGAGGCAGAAAACAAAGGCTTTGCCTGAAAAAAATTGACACCTTTTCAGGAGTAACTTGATTGTAGGAGTAAAAATGAAAAACATATTAAGAGTTGAGAGCCTAACAAAAAGGTTTGGTGGATTGGTAGCGGTAAATGATCTGTCTTTTGAAATGGAAGCGCGTTCCATACATTCACTGATTGGACCTAACGGATCTGGTAAAACAACTACAATTAACATGATTAATGGAACATTTCCTCCAACAGGAGGGAGGATTTATTTTGGTGAAACCGATATTACAGGGATGCAAACACATAAGATAAGCACATTAGGCATTGCAAGAACATTTCAGAATATTAAGTTATTTTCGACAATGACTGTTGAAGAAAATCTAAAGGTTGGGGGTCACTCGAGGCTTGCACCTCATGGAGTGGTTTCTTATCTTTTAAATCCAGTTGAAGCGAGGAAAGAAGAAAATAAACTACAAGTTGCATCTGAAGAAATAATTGCTATGCTACGATTGGAAGATATTGCCAAAAGTGTAGTTGCAAGTCTACCATATGGTAAGCTTAAAATAGTTGAGCTTGCAAGAGCGTTAATGAGTAGACCCCAATTGCTTCTCCTTGATGAACCTGCGGCAGGTCTAAATCCATCCGAGCGCGCAGAATTTATTGATGTTTTACTTAAAGTTTTTGAAAGTGGAATAGATTTATTTCTTATAGAGCACAACATGGATGTGGTTATGAATATTAGTGATAAAATAACGGTGATTAATTTTGGTTCAAAGATTGCTGAAGGTGATTCTGCAAGTATACAAAATGACCCGGAAGTTATCAAAGCATATTTAGGTGAGAAATATATCATGATTTAAAAGGGGGTATGGTATGTTAAAGGTAAATAATATTAGTACCTATTATGGGAAGGTTCAGGCACTACATAATGTAAGCTTTGAGATCAAGGATGAGGAAATAGTGTCTATTATAGGAGCTAATGGTGCCGGAAAATCAACCTTGATGCGTAGTATAATGGGCTTAGTACAGCCTAAAGAAGGGGAAATAGTCTTCAAGGATGAAGAAATCACTAATTTGAAGACTAATAAAATAGTTGAGCGTGGTATAGTTTATGTTCCGGAAGGAAGAGAGGTGTTCCCTGCATTATCTGTAGAAGACAACTTAGAGATGGGCGCATTTTCGAAAAAATATAGTCAGCGTATTCTTAGTAATAAAATCGAAGAAATGTATGATATTTTTCCGAGACTTAAGGAACGTAAAAAACAGCTTGCAGGAACACTTTCAGGTGGTGAACAACAGATGCTAGCGATTGCACGAGGGTTAATGAGTTCTCCAGAATTAATAATGTTTGACGAACCATCACTTGGACTTGCACCGGTAATTGTGGACGATATGTTTGAAGTTATTGTGTCAATAAATAGGCAACAGCATATTCCGATAGTATTGGTTGAACAAAATGCCTTTGAAGCTCTCAGAATTTCTAGTCGTTGCTATGTGTTGGAAAACGGTGAAGTTCGTATGCATGGGTTAAGTGATGAATTAATGAAGAGCCCTGAAGTGAAAAGTGCATATCTTGGTGGTTAGAAATGGACAACAGAAAAATCTTCGAAGAATTACTGGGGAACATTGAAATACCTCGCTTTGTCAAATTACAAAGCACAGCGAAAGAAGCAATATTAAGTGAACCGTTTCAAGCTGCGTATTTGACTGTAAAAAACAATCCCTCATATCAAAAGGTATCGAAAAACTCTTCAATTGCCATAACTGCGGGTAGTAGAGAAATAAGCAATTTACCTGAGATATTATTAGGCATAATAAAGGCTCTTAAAGAAAAGGGGGCTAAACCTTTTATCATTGCTGCTATGGGAAGTCACGGGGGCGCGACAGCTGATGGACAAGTTAGAGTTCTGGAAAGCTATGGAATAACAGAGGAAAGGCTTGGAGTGCCAATTAAAGCAACGATGGATACGATGGAAATCGGAAAAACATCTTTAGGCGAATCGGTTCATCTGAATAGAATTGCTGTTTTATCTGATTATATATTACCCGTGGGGAGAATAAAGGCTCACACTGATTTTCGTGGGAAAGTTGAAAGTGGCATAATGAAGATGCTTGCTATTGGTTTAGGTAATCAATATGGGGCTAGTGTTTGTCACAAACTCGGTTTTCCAAACATGGGAGATAGCATTTGGAGGTTTGGAAATGTCATTATTGATAATGCAAATATTCTGATGGGTGTTGGCATAGTTGAAAATAATGAGCATCAAACTGTACTTGTTGAAGCTATATCAGCTGAAAACATTACAAAACGTGAACCGGAACTTTTACATTATTCAAAATCATTGCTTCCCAGAATACCTTACGATAATATTGACATACTTCTAGTGCAGCGATTCGGAAAAGATATTAGTGGTGCCGGCATGGACCCTAATGTTACAGGAAGGTCTTGCAACATTGGTGAGTTTTGGCCAAATGCAGAAAAAATAGGAGTATTTGACCTTACTGCGGCTTCAGAAGGAAATGCGATTGGAATTGGCAACGCTGATGCAATAACATCCAAAATATTTTCTCAAATTGATTTTAACCCTATGTATATTAATAGCATTACTTGCAGGGATTCGGCTGGTGTAAGAATTCCTGTGGTTATGGAAACAGAAGAATTGGTTGTAAAGTATTTAATACATATGTGTATCCGTAGGGATGCAACGATAAATCCTTTTATTGTTTGGATAAAAGACACAACGAGTCTGAAAGAGTTATTTGTTTCAGAAGCGCTCTTTAATCGTTCGCCTAAGCCTTTAAACTATGAGATTTTGTCTTGTCCCTCATACCCTCATGTGAATGCTCAAGGACAATTACTTATGGAGGAAAATTGATTTGCGTATTTTAAATGATCTTCAAATTACAAATCATGGAAATATTAAGGGCAGACGATTAGTTGTTGAACTTATGGAAACTGCACTACAAGCTGCAGATCCATATAGAAATGCTTGTAAATTACTAAAAAGACAAAACAATAATTTGTATGTAGGCAATAAATTATTTGAGGCCGATAATGATCCTCAGTCGGGAATTAATGAGTATAAACTAGATGATATTAACAACATATTCGTTGTAGGGGCAGGCAAAGGAGTTCAACGGGTTGCTAAGGCGCTTGAAGAGGTTTTGGGTGAGTATCTTTCAGGCGGATGTTTAATTGCAAAACATGGAGATCCCGTCATACTAAGCAAGATAAAAGTGGTACATGGTGCACATCCAATTCCGGATGAAAACTGTATAAAAGGCTGTAGTGAAATAATGAAAATAGCCGAAACTGTAACTGAAAAAGATCTGGTGTTTACCATCTTTGGGAATGGGGGAAGCTCGTTATTGACCATGCCCGAAGATGGAATCTCCTTGGAAGATGTTAAGCGGCTCACAAACATTATGCAGATTGAAAAAGGAGCTTCGACTATAGATTTGAATGTGATTCGTAATCATATTGACAAAATGAAAGGTGGTAAGTTATCAAGGTTATTTTCAAAAGCACAGTGTGTTCATATTGTTATAACAGATCCTAATCATCATGTAATCCAACAAGAAAGACATGATTATTATGGTTTGATGGAAAAAAATGTTTGGCTTCATAATTTGCCTGACAACTCAACCTTTAGTATGGCAATTGACATACTTAAAAAATATGAAGTAGAGAATATTATACCTTTGAGTATTAAAAAGTTTTTGCAGACTGCTAGTTCAGAATGTGAAACAGTGAAATTTCAAGAGTTTAAAAATTATAAATTCAGAGTGTTTGGTATAATGCCAGATAGCGAGCATTTTTTCACTGCTGTTTGTGAAAAAGCAAAAGAAAAAAATATCCCATGCCATATATTAACACAGACTCTTCATGCGGAAGCTTCCTGTTGTGCTAAGGTAATTTGTTCAATAGTGAAAAATATTGCTTCATATGGGCAACCCCTAAAAAAGCCAGTAATATTGTTGTCAAGTGGTGAAATGTTAGTTGCGGTAGAAGATAGCAAAGGTGTTGGAGGACGAAATCAAGAATTTGCATTACAAGCAGCATTTGAAATAGATGGGTTTCATAATATTGTGGTTGCTTCTGCGGATTCTGACGGCACAGATGGACCTGGCGGTTTAAGAATTGAGGGAGCGCCTGGATGCCTAGGTGGTGCAATTGTTGACGGGTTTACTTTGGCGGAAGCTAAAGTTAAAAAAATTGATATTGAAGAGAAAATAAAAAACCATGATACATCAGAAACATTATGGTATTTAAATTGTGGAATGCATATTGAGCAGAATATTAGTTTGAACGATATTACTATTATTTATGTTTCAAACGAATAATTATTTGATTCATTGAAAGGATTATGTTACCATAAAGACTATTATTTTGGTTTTGAAAGGGTAATTTAATTGGACGATTCACATCATTCATTACTGATTAGAACAGCGAGATTATATTATGAATCTGGGCTTACACAGAGTAGGATAGCAAAAAGATTGCAGATTTCACGCTCTTATGTTTCAAAGCTACTGTTTGAAGCGAAAAAGCTAGGTATAGTTAAAGTTTATGTTCATGATCCCATGAACAACGAAAACCGTTTAGAAAAAGAAATTCGTCAACGATTTGGTCTTGAAAAGGTTGTTGTAGCGGAATTATCTCTTAGTGATAATGCTGCGGGGGTGGTGGCTAAACGAGCTTCCCAATGGCTAGATACGATTTTGAGTGATGGAGATACTGTTGCATTGGGCTGGGGGCGGACTATGTATCTTATGACCCAAAACATGAGAAAAAGAAAAGATCTAAAAGACATTAGTGTTGTATCTTTATATGGGATGCAATCTATAATGCATGAAAATGTATATAATATTGAAGGGTTAACTAATATGACGGAAGCGCTTGGTGCGAGCACATGCTATGCGTTGACAGTTCCTGTTTTTTTATCAGATGAGTCCTTGAAAAAGAAAATACTTGAAGAAAAAAGTCTTCTAAAAGTATTTAATAAATTAAGAAGTGCAAATATTGCTGTGTTTACGGTTGGAATACCACGTCGCTCAACTTTTCTAGGTGGTTATGGTGGCTTGGAACAGGGAGAACTTGACGCATTACTTTCAAAGGATGCTACAAGCGAAGTGTGTCTTCATGTTTTAAATAGAGAGGGTCAGGTCTGTAGCGAGAATATTGAAAAGCGGACAGTAACATTGCCGATTGAGGAATTAAAGAAAAAACAATTTCGTATAGCTGTTGCTGCTGGCCGTCCTAAGACTGATGCTGTGTTTTCTGCACTAAAAAGTGGAATAGCTAATGTATTAATAATAGACGAAGATATTGCAAAAGAAATAGTTGCTTGGCGTGAATAGAAATTAGGATAAATAAAGCCTCGTATTATGTAATAGAACATTATGGCAATATTAAGCAATTAAAATAGTATTACATTGCCAATTTTCCAGACGAAACTCGTGGTTTCTTGTCTTTGCAAATTATACTTTTAGTAGCAATTTGTAAGTAGTTGATCTTTAATATCTGTATGTGTACTTTTTTCCTTTATTTTTAGTACTAATATTGTATCAGAGCAAGTTAGGTCTTTTCCATTTAAATTTATTATACAACTTGCCTGAACTTACTTAACCTCAGCTTTCTTGACATAAACCTAGCCTAGGGCTACAATAATAGCACTACTGAAAGGGGTTTTTTTGATATGCCAGAACTTACTATGGACAAACTTGTCGCCTTATGCAAGGGGCGCGGATTTATATACGCCGGCAGCGAGCTGTACGGCGGGCTTGCCAACACTTGGGATTATGGACCTTTAGGCGTTGAGCTTAAAAACAATGTAAAAAAAGCTTGGTGGCAGAAGTTCGTACAGGAATCTGAAACAAATGTAGGTATAGATGCCGCCATACTTATGAATAGAGAGGTATGGGTCGCCTCAGGCCATGTAGGCACTTTTAATGACCCGCTTATAGACTGCAAAGCCTGTAAGGAGCGCTTCCGCGCCGATAATATGGTGGAAGACTGGGCTAAAAACAGCGGTGTAAGCGTACGCGCAGATATTATGAGCGATGATGATTTAAACGACTATATCGCCGAAAACAATATCCCCTGCCCGTCATGCGGCAAGAGCGATTTTACCCGCGTGCGCAAGTTTAACCTTATGTTTAAAACGCATCAAGGCGTTACGGAGGAGAGCGCGGCGGAGCTGTTCCTGCGCCCTGAAACCGCTCAGGGTATATTCGTAAACTTTAAAAATGTGCTGCGCACAACAAGGCGTAAATTACCTATGGGCATAGGGCAGATAGGCAAGTCTTTCCGCAACGAAATTACGCCCGGCAACTTTATTTTTAGAACAAGAGAATTTGAGCAGATGGAGCTTCAGTTCTTCTGCAAGCCGGGTGATGATATGCAGTGGTTTGATTATTGGCGTAAATTCTGCCGTGAATGGCTGCTTAAACTGGGCGTAAAAGAAGATAGGCTTAGAATTAGAGACCATTCCAAGGAAGAATTAAGCCACTACTCTAAGGCTACCAGCGATTTTGAGTATCTGTTCCCCTTTGGCTGGGGAGAATTATGGGGCGTTGCAAACCGCACCGATTACGACTTAACCGCCCACCAGAACCATAGCGGCGTAAACCAAGAATATGTAGACCCAATTACAAATGAGCGCTATATACCCTATGTTATAGAGCCTTCCCTTGGGGTAGACCGTATGTTGCTTGTATTCCTATGCAACGCCTACGAGGAAGAACAGCTTGACGATAACGACAGCCGTACTGTTATGAGGTTTCACCCTGCGCTTGCTCCCTACAAAGCCTGCGTATTGCCGCTGCAAAAGAACAAGCTTGGTGATAAAGCAAGGGAGGTACGCAGCCTGCTCGCCCCCTATTTCATGGTAGATTATGATGAGTCTGGCTCCATAGGCAGGAGATACCGCAGGCAGGACGAAATAGGCACACCTTTCTGTATAACCGTAGACTTTGATACCCTTGAAGATGATACCGTAACCGTGCGCGATAGGGACAGTATGCAGCAGGAGCGCATAAAGATAGACGCCCTTAGAGAGTATATTCAGGAGCGCATAAGGTTTTGATGCTATATTGCCTTTAACCCGGCGTTTTCTTGTGCGTATTTTATACTTTTGCCTTACTCAGTTAGCATAAAGTACATTAGCCTGATTCACGAAGCTTTACCAAACCGAAAAAATCCGCTGCAATAAAATCGCTGTTATAAAAGCAACATAGTATAAGCAATCCTTGAAAGGAGAGGATATATTGTCAAATCCTAATATGAACCGCCCACCAAGGCGGCGCAGAGCGGACAGACATAAAAACGTTACTTCGCAGGAAAGACAACTTCAAAGGGAGGAAATGGCTCCGCTTCCGCTAAGAAGCGGTCAGGCGAGGGAGCAAATTCCCCCTTCATATGATAATTATGATAGCTTCCCTCCGGGTATGCGCATAGGCAATCAGCCGGAATATTTTGAGCCGGAGCGCACTAGGCGTTGGCCTTATGTGTTTATGGGGATTATAGGTTTTGTAATTCTTGCGGTAAGTCTATTGTATTTTGTTGTGCCGCAAGATGGCGTGCTTGGGGATATTAGAAAACCCGTAGCCAATATAATAGATAAGCTTATAGGCAAGGAAGAGCCAAGACCAAATATAGTAAAATTTGAAACTGCCGAGCCCTACGGCTTAACTGGCGGCAGGAATGTATTTACAATAACAACCGATTTACCTGTAGAAAATGTACGCCTTCGCGATGAAAGCGGCAATGTAATAGTAGGCACAAGCAACTCTAGGGACGAGAGCCGAAAAGTTTGGACATACACTGTAATATTTGATGAAGAGTTTGAAGGCGTAGTATATGCAAGCGTGCTGGATAGGGATGTATGGATATCCGATGGTAAGGGCATACAGCTTAATATTACTAAGCCCACAGAGCCGCCGCCCCTAATTACCCAGCCGCCGGTAGTAGAGGGGAATATTAAAGGACAGCTTGTAAGCGCAGAGCCCATTGTAACGGATATACCTGCACCGGTTGAAATAAGTACCCCATCGCCTGAGCCCGGCATAGCAAGCTTTGCAAAGCCTACTGAGGAAAATAAAATATCCCCGACTGCGCAAATAGCAATAGTACAGGTGCCGCCTCAGCTACCTGACGTGCAGACTTTGCCCCAAAGCCAGCTTGCTTCAAGCGATGAACCTGTAATTATTACAACAGCCCCTGTGCAGACTGCTGAGCCTTTGGAAACACCCGTGCCCGACACAGGCGGAAGCACATTTACAGCTATAGAGCCCGCGCAGAACGATGAAAACATAGAAATTATTGCGGAGCCTGATGATATAGAAACCGCTGATAGTGGAGATACTGCCGAGCAGCAGCCTCAAGTAGCAAAGCTTACTCCCATGCCCTCTGTAGGCTTTACAGCGGAAGCGGTTTCGGGTACTAACCCATCAAAAGTAGGTTATAAGGACAATGTATACATAGGCGCTAAGGAGCAGAAGGACTATAAAAGGGAAAGAATACTTAACATGCCTGCGCCTGAAAATTACACTACATATGCGGGCGGCGTGTTTACATTCAGGGGGGATAATTTCCATAGAAACGCAGCGCATGGCGATGTAGATATTATAAGAAAACAGCTTCAAGTTATGTGGGAGGCGGAGCTAGGTTCGCTTCGAACAGGTAGTGGCACTCTGTACGGCGCAGGCTGGACTGGGCAGCCCGCTATAATAAAATGGTCTAAAGAATTACGCGAAGCCATGAACATATACGATGATAAAAAGGCGGTATCCCCGCTGCGCGAAGTAATACTTCCCGCACAAGACGGCTATGTATATTTCTTTGATTTAAGCGATGGCAAACCTACCCGCGATAAGATAAACGTAGGCTACCCGCTAAAGAGCAGTGCAAGCGTAGACCCGCAGGGCAGACCCATATTAGCTTTCGGGCAGGGTATATCTAAGCTTGCGAATAAAACAGGGGATATAGGCTACTATGTGTATAACCTGTTAAATAATGAGCAGCTTCTTTTTATAAACGGAAGGAAGTCTAAAAAGCAGGTTCAGTACGCAACAAATGGAGCTTTTGACGGCACTGCGCTGTTTGATAGAACATCAGACAGCATGATAATAGGCGGGGAAAACGGGCTTCTGTACACAGTACAGCTAAACAGCGAGTTTGACTTTGCCAACAAAGACGCTATGAAACTATCCATAAACCCTGAGGTGCTATACCAAAGGGGCAAGGGCAAGCAGGAGAACCCATCTGTAAGCCTTGAAAGCTCTGTTGCTATGTACGGGCAGTACATATTCGCCGCCGACAAGCAGGGCTATATACGCTGTGTAGATTCCACCACCATGAAAACAGTTTGGGTTTTTGACGCAGGGGATAATACAGATGCCGCAATAGCGCTTGATTTACAGGCAGACGGCTCACTTTACCTTTACACAGGAACCACAGTACACAACAGGAGCCGCAAAAAGGGAGAAGCGTATATACGCTGCCTTAACGCCGCAACGGGCGAACAAATATGGAGCCAAGCGGTTAAAGCTAAGTACGATAAGTCTGAAAGGGCAGGGGTCAAAGCAAGCCCCGTAATAGGCGAAAAGAGTATAAGCGACCTTGTGTTTTTCACTGTAAACAATGTAGACGGCGGAGGAGCAAAACTGCTTGCGCTAAATAAGGCTACCGGCGATGTGGTGTGGAGTGTATCCATTGAAAGCGAAGCCGTTTCATCCCCTGTGGCTGTGTACTCTAAGACCGGTGAAGCCTTTATAATTCAGGCGGATTATAAGGGTAAGCTAATTATGCTAAACGCCAGAACCGGTGAAATCACTTGCACGCTTGAACTCAACTGCAATATAGATGCAAGCCCCGCGGTTTACGATGATATACTTGTAATTGCGAGCTGCTCTAAGAACCCTAAAATTTATGGTATAAGGATAGACTGAGGAGAAAAAAACATGAACAAAAGATATATAGTCGCGCTGGACCAAGGCACAACTTCATCAAGGGCTGTAATATTCACACCCGAGGGCAAGCTTATGGCATCAGCGTCTATGGAATTTAAGCAGCACTACCCTCAGCCCGGCTGGGTTGAGCATGACCCTGATGACATACTGTTTTCACAGGTGGAATCCCTAAGGAGCGCGGTTAGGAAAGCCAATATAAACCCTGCCGAAATAGCCTCTATAGGCATTACAAACCAGAGGGAAACTACTCTGGTATGGGATAGGGAGAGCGGCAAATGCCTTTATAACGCCATAGTATGGCAGTGCAGGCGTACAGCGTCGCTTGTAGAAAAAATAGTTGAAGAGGGCAAGTCGGATATAATAACCGACAAAACGGGTCTTATACCTGACGCCTATTTTTCCGCTACCAAAATACAGTGGATACTTGATAAATTGAATTTGCACGAGAGGGCGGAAAAAGGCGAGCTGTGCTTTGGCACCGTAGACAGCTTCCTTGCGTGGAACCTAGTTAAAGGACACCCCCATGTGACGGACGCAACAAACGCTTCCCGCACCATGCTTTACAACCTGCGTACTCAAAGCTGGGACGATGAACTGCTTAAGATATTCAATATCCCGCGTGCAATGCTGCCGCAGGTGGTGGATACCGCGAGGATAATAGGATTTTTAGATGATGAGATACTGGGCGTACCCATACCCGTAGGCGCTATGGTGGGCGACCAGCAGTCTGCATTGTTTGGGCAAGCCTGCTTTAAGACGGGCATGGCGAAAAACACATACGGCACAGGCTGTTTTATGCTTATGAACATAGGGGAGGAGTTTAAAAAGTCCAACAATAGGTTAGTAACCACTACCGCATGGAGGCTTAACGGCAAGCCCACATATGCTTTTGAGGGCAGTATATTCATGGGTGGGGCAACGGTGCAGTGGCTTAGGGACGAATTAAAGCTTATATCTTCCGCCCCTGAGAGCGAAGAAGCCGCGTTATCCGTGCCCGACAGCGGAGGAGCGTATCTTGTGCCTGCATTCACAGGCTTTGGAGCGCCGCATTGGAATATGTACGCTAGGGGTACCATAGTAGGCATGACTAGGGGCACCAACTGTGCGCAGATAGTAAGGGCAGCGCTTGAAAGTATAGCCTACCAGAGCAAGGACTTGCTAGACGCTATGGCGGCGGACCTAGGCTCCCTTCCCGAATCCCTAAAGGTAGACGGTGGTGCAAGCGCAAACCGCTTTTTGATGCAGTTCCAGAGTGATATTATGAATATAAAAATTATACGCCCCGAAGTGCTTGAAACAACTGCACTTGGAGCGGCGCTGCTTGCGGGGCTTGCCGTAGGCATGTATAAATCGCTAGATGAAATTGCTTCTGTATGGGAGGCGCAGGACGAATTTACCCCCAAAATGAAAGAAGAGGATAGAAACCTTGCGCTTAAGGGCTGGCAAAGGGCAGTAAGGGCTGCGCTTTACTGGGCTGATGATAGAGAATGAATATAGTTTTTGAAGAAAACAATAAGCGCGTAGCAGCATATGATGGTGAAAAACTTATAGGCGAGAGCAAGTATAATGAGTTTAATAATATATGGGCTGCAAATCATACATTTGTAGAGCCTGAATATAAGGGCAAGGGCATAGCAAAACAAATGCTGGTAGCGCTTGTTGAAGCTGCTAGGCAAAAAGGCAAAAAAATTCGCCCCATATGCCCCTTTATAAAAAGCCAGTTTGAAAAAAATGAACAGTGGAGCGATGTAAAGTATAGCGGCAGGTAAACTAGACTAAGCTGTTAAGTTAAAAAAATAAAGCGCAGGGATTTGCATGTAAGCCCCTGCGCTTTTTTTAAGTTATTAATATTATTGCAATAGGCATAATATCGATTGGGCGTCTATATTAAACCTTAGGGGTGATAGACTTTATTATACCGCCTTATGCTCGTTTATAATATCGTTTTTAAGTGTCCAGAGGGGAAGTGAAAGGTCTATCTTATAGCGCTCGGGGTTATGCAATCTAAAGTACTGAGGCCAGAAGGTTTTTTCTTCCGCCTTTCTGTACTCTATTATTTCATCAAGTGTGGGCTTGTTGTATACAAGCTTGCCATCCCTATATAAAGGTACGCTAAGTTTTTTGTGGCTGAAGTTTTCAAGCGTCATTCGCTTCCATGTTTCATCAGGGTCAAAAATAGTTAGGGGTTTTTCTATGGTTTCACCCTCAAGGCAGATGTAATCCGCGATTACCATGCCCTTTTCATCGTACAGCCTGTATACTTCTTTTTCTCCGGGCAGTGTTATTTTCTCCGGGTTATCCGATATCTTCATCTTAGGCTGCAATATGCCGTTTTCGTCTTCCATGGCGCTCATCTTGTACACTCCGCCTAGGGAAAATATATCCGCCCCGTTTATAAGCTTAGTGCCAACGCCCCAAAGGTCTATCTTGGCGCCCTGCATTTTAAGTTCCCTAATTAAGAATTCATCAAGGTCATTGCTTGCGCATATTAGTGTATTTTCAAAGCCGGCGCTATCAAGCATTTTCCTTGCTTCTATGCTTAAATACGCAAGGTCGCCGGAATCTAGCCTTATGCCCTTTGGCTCGTAGCCCTTTTCTCTAAGCTCCTTAAATACTGTAATTGCGTTTGGAACACCGGATTTTAAGGTATCATAAGTATCTACAAGCAGCAGACAGTTATCGGGAAATGTTTTTGCATATGCTCTAAATGCACTCAGCTCATCAGGGAAAGACATAACCCAGCTGTGCGCGTGCGTGCCGCTAACAGCGATGTCAAACATCTGTCCGCATAGCACATTAGAGGTTGAAGAGCAGCCCGCTATTACTGCCGCCCTTCCGCCGTATATGCCCGCATCAGGTCCCTGCGCACGGCGCACGCCAAATTCCATAACCGCGTCGCCCTTTGCCTGCAAACATATCCTATGCGCTTTTGTGGCTATAAGCATCTGGTGTCCTATAATGTTAAGAAGCGCGGTTTCTATAAGCTGGGTTTCAAAAAGCGGCGCTTTAACTTTAACCAGCGGAACATTTGGAAACACTATACTGCCCTCGGGCGCTATATCTATATCGCCTGTAAATTTAAATGTTTCAAGCCGCTTTAGGAAACTATCATCAAAAATATTTAGGGATTTAAGGTAGGCTATATCATCACTTGAAAAATGTAAATTATCTATATAGTCTATAAGCTGCTCTACGCCTGCCATAAGCGCATAGCTCTGCTTGCCCTTTTGCCCCCTAATAAACATATCAAACACAGCTATGCGGTTTTCCATGTTTTCGTTCAAATAACCGCTCATCATGGTTAGTTCATATAAATCTGTTAGCATACTAAGGTTTCTCATATTATCGCCTCCTCATGCTATTGTAGCCCTAATAGACTTGACTTTCAAGGCTTAACTCCCAGCCTGAAAGCATAGCTATCTCATCTTTCTCATGTGTTACGGCTATTATAGTATGGGCTTTTTTAAGCGTTAAGTCTATTGCGGCTTTTTTATTTTCATCATCTAGCCCTTTAAATGCCTCGTCAAGAAGCAATAATTCTGAGGGGTATAAAAGCGCACGCATAAGAGCCACACGCCTTTTTTCTCCGCCCGAAAGCTTTTCCGCCTTTTGGTATGCCTGTTTTTTAGTTAAGTTTAGCATATTAAAGTAGCTAATAATTTCTTCTTCGCATATATTATTGCCTGTAACAAAGCGTATGTTATCTATAGCGGACAGACCGTATATTAGCCTATCCTCCTGAAATACGCAGGATATTTTTTCGGGTATATCTATAATTTTTCCGCTGTCAGGCCTTACAAAGCCCATTATTATGTTGAGCAATGTGGTCTTGCCTATGCCAGAGGCGCCTGTTAGGCATATTACATCGCCCTTGTTTATTTCAATGCTAAAATTATCGATTATTTTTCTGCCGCCAAAGCTTTTTTCTATATTTATAAGCTTCATATGTATTTACCCTCTGTTAAACGCTGCGTTATGGCGAGTATAATTTTTTCCGAAAGGTAGCCTAGTAATATTATTATAAGCGTGTAGCAGAATAAATCCGCTGTGCTTAGATAAACCTTAGAATCGTACAGCCTTTGCCCTATGGTAAAATCCGGTCTTGCTATAAGCTCTGCCGCAACGCCCGCCTTCCATGACATGCCTATGGAGCTTGAAAGGGCGCTAACCATATAAGGGCGCAGTTTGGGAAGGTACAGCATTTTTATCTTTCTTTTAAGGGGAACATTATATAGTTTCGCCATTTGAAGAAGCCTTATATCTACGCTGCGTATGCCTTCTACCGTATTTTTATATATTACTGGGAACACTATTAAGAAGGATATAAATATAGAAAGCCTCTCCGCCTTAAACCAAAGGAGCGCAAGTATTACAAATGACGCAACAGGCACTGCCTTCATGCTAAGTAGATATGGCATAAGCAGTGTTTCAAAAAAGCGGTACCTTGCGCTAATTGCGCCTAAGAGTACAGCCAAAAAAAGCGCGGTAAAAAAGCCTATAAATATATTCTTTGCGGATACATATATGCTGTAAAAAAAGTAAGGCTCCTTCCATATGGTTGCCATGCGCTTTATTACATCTATGGGCGATGATAGAAGAAGCGGTTCATTTAAAATGCTCGCCGCAAGCTGCCATACCAAGACAGCTGCGGCGAAGCTTATTAAATTTTTAGTTTTATTCTGCACCGTAGTAGAAATCATCTAAGGGGAGCGCTCCCCCTATGCTTGCGGGTTTAAGCTCATAAAGCGCTTCAAGGTAGCCTGATGCTGCTTTTTTCATGTCATTCCCTGTGATTGCGCAAATATTGCAGTAGGGTATGGCGATTTTTGCTATGGGAGCTTTAATTATGCCGTATTTTTCAATGAGTTTAGAGCTGTTGTCTGTATCGCTGTTTACAAACTCCACGCTGCTGGTAAAGTCTTTAAGGAATAGCTCTACTTTTTCGGGGCTATTCTGTACGAAGTCTTTCCTTGCAACAACACAGGCGGTGGTAAGCATACTGCCTTCGCTAAGCCTTTTCCACTCTTCATCAAGGCTTATGGCAATATTAAGCCCCTCAACGTTTTTTTGGGCTACCGTTACAAAGGGTTGGGGCAGCAGGGCAATGCCCTTTTCCTGTGCGTTAAGTTTAGCTACGGCTTCAGTAGGTTCGCTAAGCCATACCATGTCTATATCTTCGTCTAGCGATAGACCTTCTTTTGACAATAGATAGCGCATAGCCATTTCAGGGGTTGCGCCCTTGCCTGTTGCGTATACTGTTTTGCCCTTTAGGTCTTTAAGGGATTCTATATTATCTTCGCCCTTTTCTACAACATATAGTACTCCAGTTGCGCTTATTGCAAGCAGATTGGCGTTGCCTTCAAGCTTATTGTAAAGAACGCTTGCAAGGTTTGTGGGTACGGCGATTATGTCCATTTCACCCTTTATAAATAGCGGTGTCAGTTCATCCGGGCTTATAGCCATAGTAAAATCGTATTTTTGAGATGCCTTACCGGCTTCGTTATCATCAAGAAGTTTAACAAGGCTCATGGTTGTTGCACCTTTAAGACCGCCTAGTCTTACAGGCGTTTCCTCTGCCGATACACTGATTACCATTGTAAAGAGTATAGCAATAGCAGTAATAAAAGTAATAAATTTCTTCATAATAAGCATACCTCCTTATGGAGAGAGTATAAGCTTAAAATATCTATTAGTATGTTGCGGATGCAACCATATTAAGGCAATTGAGATACTGATTCGGTAATGGTTTTCTCTTGGGCGATTTTGCTGTGCTTATCAACATCTGCCTTGTTTTTATCCCCACGCGTTAGAATGCCTGCACCGCCTACACAGCCGCCCTCACATGCCATACCTTCTATCAAGTTGCCCTTAAGCGCGTTTCGGGACAGCATAAGCAGCGCTCTTCTGCACTCCGCAATGCCGTTGCAGGGTACGGGTTCCGCTACAAAATCGGCGTCGCCAATTTCTTTTACGCCTTGTACTATGGCATCGGAAAGCCCGCCGCTTCTTGCGAATATTCTGCCAAAGTAGGAGGCGTTGTCGAGTAAATCTTCCTCCATATTTACTATGTCTAAGTCCTTGCTGTCAAACAGCGCCTGCAGCTCTTCAAAGGTGAGTACGCAGTCTATATAGGGGGCGACTTCGGGCTTTTGAAACTCCACCTTTTTAGCAGTGCAAGGACCTATAAAAATATTCTTGGCTGTGGGGTCATTTTCCTTTATATATTTAGCTATGGTAGCCATGGGAGATAGGTTGTGCGATACATAGTCTACAAGTTTTGGGAAGTTTTTATGCACATAGTCTACAAATGCGGGGCAACAGCTGCTTGTAAGTATCCCTTTTTCTATTAGTTCCTTCGCTTCGCTTGCGGATACCATATCAGCGCCAAGGGCGGCCTCAACAACTGTATGGAAGCCAAGCGCCTTTATGCCGCTTATAACTTGCCCCAGCTTTGCGTATTTAAACTGGCTAGCTATTGCAGGCGCCACAATAGCATACACCCTATATTTGGTGTTGTTTTGGCTGGATTTTATTATATCTATTGCTTCAAGCAGGTATGACTTGCTCATAATAGCGCCAAATGGGCATTGGTATATGCAGGCGCCGCAGGCTATGCATTTATCCCCATCGATATCCGCAGCCATACTTTCATCCATGCTTATGGCTTTAACTGTGCTGCAGGCATTTTCACAGGGACGTGTGTGGTTTTGTATGGCGTTATAGGGGCATACCTTTGCGCATAGACCGCAGTCTATACATTTTGTCTTATCTATTTGTGCTTTTTGCTTAGAATCAAAAGTGATTGCGTCCTTCTTACACACTTCTTGGCACCTGTGCGCAAGACAGCCGCGGCAGGAGTCGGTTACTTCATAGCCGCTGGCAGGGCACTCATCACAGGCTATTTTTATTACTTCTATAACATTGGGGTTGCTCTTATCCCCGCCCATGGCGAGCTTAACTCTCTCTGCAAGTATAGCCCTTTCCTTATATACGCAGCAGCGCATTGTAGGTATGTTGCCGGGTACTATACGGCGGGGTATATCCAATATCTCTTCTTGAAGAGTATTATTCCATGCCGCTCTTGAAACTTCAGTCATAGCCCTGTATTGTAGGTATTGTATTTTTGTATCAAATTTACGCATAATATTCTCCTAAATAGCTTTTTATTCGATAGCTTGATATGTAGTAATTAAAGCGACTGCAAATTTGTTGTTAATAATATCCACGTCTTATTTTTTAGACATTATTTCGTCTTGGAAGAAAGAATCCACCTCTTCGGGCAAAAGAGAAAAATATTTTCCATCAAGCTTTACGCTTACGCGGTCCGCCTGACAGCGGTTTAAACAAAATATTCCGGAAAATTCAATACTGTCTTCAAGCTTATTTTCTTCAATAAGCTTTCTTAGTCTTTCCACTACCTGCCTTGAGCCTCTTAGATGACAGGAGCTACCTACACATACAACTAATTTCATTTTAACCTCCTCCAACTAGCGCCGATAACGCATTATAGCATAAAAAAACATTTTTTACCTAGGCTAAAAAACGCCCGCTTATGCTAGGTTTCGCCCTTGCGATAAATTACTGTAGATACTATAATGTATACGTATGCTCATCTGCCAAGGAGGGAGTAATGAGGAATAATATTTGGGCGCTGCTTAATAAGATAGCCCCTCAGGAGGTTGAGGAGCTGGTAAGGCGCATCAATATACTTTCGGGCGTAGCAAAGCTAAGACCCGTCGGTAGGCGCAAGCTGGCGTCATACCTTAACACTTCCGAAAGGAAGATACGCTCCTCAGCTGAACAGATGGCAGAACTAGGGCTTATTACAACCCAAAGCTCGGGTATGCGGCTTACTAAAAAGGGGGATGAGCTGCGTGCTAGGTTTGAAGCCTTTGGCAAAATACCCGGCAATGCTTCAGATCTTCAAAAGAGGATGTCAAAATACCTTGACGTGCCGGAGGTATACATAGCCCCAGGCGATGTGGACAAAAGCGCCTCGCTTGAAGCTATAGCTTTCCTATCCGCTATGGTGCTAACGTCATATTTAAGACCCGGCTGCATTATAGCAATAGCAGGCGGTTCCACTATGGCAACCATTGCCGATGAAATGAGCACATCCTACCCTGATATTACTGTCGTGCCCGCACGCGGTGGTATAGGTAGCCAGATATCCACTCAGGCGGACTTTGTTGCTTCAAGGCTTGCGGAAAAACTCGGCTGTCAGTGCCGCCTTATGTATCTGCCTGATGATTTGGATTATTCTACCCTTAGAAAACTCGAAAAATCCACCACCATTAAAGATGTGCTAGGTCTGGTTAAAAAAGCGGATATAATACTGCTTGGTATAGGCAGGGCGGATAGTATGGCAAACCGCCGCGGTCTTGAAAATTCGCAAATGCAAACGCTGCTAAGCCTTGGTGCAGTGGGCGAATCCGCAGGGCATTTTTTCAACATAGAGGGGCATACGGTATACCAAAGCCCATCGGTAGGAGGGCATATAAACTTCGAAGGTGAAAACCATATCACTATAAGCTGCGCCGGGGGTTATTCAAAGGCGGAGGCGATAATAGGCGCAGTACGTCACCACAAGCCCGCTGTGCTTGTAATAGACGAGGGAGCCGCAAAAGGCATTGCGGAAAAAATTTAAAAGCTTAGGGCATAGCCTTTGCTAATAGATTGGAGGAAATATATATGAGCAAAAAAACCGTAAGAGATATCGCCCCCAAAGGGAAAAGAATACTCATGCGTGCGGACTTCAACGTTCCTATGGACGAAAACCGCAAGATTACCGATGACAGCCGCATATTAGGTGCGCTGCCTACAATACAATATCTGCTTGACGCAGGCGCTAAACTTATACTTATGAGCCACTTGGGGCGCCCAAAGGGCGAGGTAAACCCAAAATATTCGCTAGCGCCTGTTGCTGTAAGGCTTTCAGAGCTGCTAAATAAGCCTGTTAAAATGTCAAAAGATGTAATAGGCGAAGATGCTAAAAAGCTTGTGGCAGAGCTTAAAGACGGCGATGTAATGCTGCTTGAAAACCTGCGCTTCCATAAGGAAGAAGAGGCGAATGATGATGGTTTTGCCAAGGCGCTTGCCTCCTTTGGCGATATATATGTAAATGATGCCTTCGGTACCGCGCACCGCGCACATGCCTCAACAGAGGGCGTAACCCGCTTTATAGACACCAGCGTTTCAGGTTTTCTAATTGAAAAAGAGCTTAAGTTCCTTGGCGAAGCAGTAGAAAACCCCGAGCGTCCTTTCGTGGCTATACTTGGCGGCGCTAAAGTATCAGATAAAATTGGCGTTATTGAAAACCTGCTTAACAAGGTAGATGTGCTGCTTATAGGCGGCGGTATGGCATATACTTTTATTAAGGCAATGGGCGGCAATATTGGTAAATCCCTTCTTGAAGAAGACAAAATAGAGCTTGCAAAGAACCTGCTTGAAAAAGCTGAAGAGAAAAACGTAAAGCTGCTGCTTCCTGTAGACACGCTTATAGCTGATGATTTTAACAACAACGCTAACACCGATGTTGTAAAAACAGGCGAAATACCTGATACTTGGCAGGGGCTAGATATAGGACCTAAAACCCGCGAACTTTTTGCGGAAGAGATTAAAAAAGCCAAGACAGTCGTATGGAACGGTCCCATGGGCGTGTTTGAAATGCCTACATTTGCCGGGGGTACAAAGGCTATAGCTAAGGCTATGGCGGAGTGCGGCGGTACTACCATAGTTGGTGGCGGGGACAGCGCTGCTGCGGTTGAAAGCATGGGCTTTGGCGATAAGATAAGCCATATATCAACAGGCGGCGGAGCATCATTAGAATTTTTAGAGGGCAAGGAGCTGCCCGGCGTAAAAGCGCTTTCAGATAAATAGGAGGAAACATGAGAAAAGCTATAATTGCAGGAAACTGGAAGATGAATAAAACCCCTTCCGAAACAGGGGCATTTGTAGAAAGCCTTAAACCGCTTGTAAAGGACGCTAAGTGCGATGTGGTTATATGCGTGCCTGCGGTATGTATTCAGGAAGCCGTAAAAGCAAGCGAAGGCAGCAATATTAAAGTAGGCGCTCAAAATGTGCATTTTGCGGCAAGCGGTGCGTATACTGGAGAAGTATCAGCTGCTATGCTTAAAGACGCAGGCGTTGAATATGTAATAGTTGGGCACTCCGAGCGCCGCCAGTACTTTGGTGAAACAGACGAAACCGTAAACCTAAGGGCAAGAGCTGCGTTTGAAGGTGGGCTAACCCCCATAATATGCGTTGGCGAAACCAAAGAACAGCGCGAAAAAGGCTATACGGAAGCCCTTCTTAAATACCAGACAATGGTAGCGCTTTCCGGCTTTACCGCGGAAGAAGTAGCGAAAATTGTAATAGCCTATGAACCCGTATGGGCTATAGGCACAGGTCTTACCGCAAGCGATGAGCAGGCGAATGAAGGTATAGGTATAATAAGGGAAGCTATAAGGGCAAGCTTTGGGGATAGTGCCGCAAACAGCGTACGCATACAGTACGGTGGCTCAATGAAACCCTCAAATGTAAATGGTCTTATGGCTCAGAGCGAGATAGACGGCGGGCTTATCGGCGGCGCCTCTCTCAAA
>DUQK01000024.1 GCA_012837835.1 Christensenellaceae bacterium
AAATTTTAAGATTCTTGTATATTGCTTCTATGAAATGCTATGTTTTAGCCATTTTGAGTGGCGTTTTTTATTTTACATGGCTTCAAATTGCATGTGTTTCAATACTTTAAACGAGCGGAAAGGATTCATCTAAATTTAAGCATCTATATATGTTCATAATTTATTCAATATTCAGCAAAAAATACATGCTATAATTAAATTGTGCTCAGGTAGAGCACAAGCATATACGAAAGGATTTGAGCATATGAATAAGAAATTCAAGAAAATTACAGTTCTGCTTACAGCGCTAGCTTTGGTACTTACGCTAGGCATAGGGATAAATGCTTCAGCAAAAGAGAACAAGCTTACGGATGAGCAAATTTCCGCAATTATAGATGTAGAAACGGATAGTGACAAAGTAACAAGCCCCATAATAAATGTGGCGAATGAGGCAAAAAAGAGCGTAGTTGGCGTAAATAACCACAAGTCGCAAAGGAGCGATTATTACGGCTATGGCTACGGGTACTTCAATGTGCCGCGCCAATCGGGCGAAAGGCTTGCTGGAACGGGCTCCGGCGTAGTTGTAACAGAATACGGCCATGTGCTTACCAACAACCATGTAATTAAAGATTCAACAAGGGTAACCGTTTCATTTGAGGGTGAGGAATACGAAGCGCAGGTAGTTGCAAGCGATGCCACCATAGATATTGCTGTGCTGCACGCCCCCAGCATAAAGCTTCCGGCAGTGCCGCTTGGAGATTCCGACTCCCTTCAGATAGGCGAATATGCGATAGTTATTGGCAACCCGCTTGGAGAGCAGTTTGAAAGAACTGTTACAGTGGGCTATGTATCCGCCCTTGGCAGAGAAGTGCAGGACCAAGTATCAGACAGATACGGAAGGCGTGCAACCGTTAAAAACCAAATGATACAGGTAGATGCCGCTATAAACGAAGGCAACTCGGGCGGTGGTATGTTTAACACCTTAGGGCAGCTTCAGGGCATACCCTCTCAAAAGCTTGTAAGCGCAGATGATCCCCTTAGCGGATTCTTCGGCTTCTCCCAATCCCGTGCGAGCATAGACAATATTGGCATGTGCATACCTATTAACGTTGCAAAACCAATGCTTAAGAATGTACTTGAAAATTACGATTCTTCGCAGGTAGTAGCTTCAACTGTAAAAACTCCCCCGCCCAAGCTTGGCGTTACTATAACCACTCTATCTGCTGCGATGAACCAAAAACTTGACGGCACTCTGCCAAACGGCGCATATGTAATTAAAGTTGAGGAGGATTCCCCTGCAAGCGATGCCGGTATAAAGAAGGGCGATATAATAGTTGAACTTGACGGAAAAATAATCAACAACACTGAGCAGCTATCTCAAACGCTAGCTGAAATAAAAGAAGGCAGCACAGTCAAAATAAAAGTTTTCCGCACAAAGGATACAGACGATGTTGCAAGGCTCAACACCATTGGAGAAAGCGAATATATAGACCTTGAAGTTACCCTTAGGGTACTAGGCGACATGGACATGTAATTGTATATATAAAAAGGCTGCCACGCGGCGGCCTTTTTTCTTTGGTGTAATATATGATTAAATATGCTCAAAGAAGGGAGTGTTATCCTCCCTTAGAAGCACATTATAGCCGTCAAAGTGGAGCTTTTCAGGCTCCGTGCCTAAATATTTTATTATTTCATCCATGCGCACGCTCTCTTGAAATGTTAGCAGGGTAAAAGAAACGCCTGTTTTGCCGGCTCTGCCTGTCCTGCCTATACGGTGCAGGTAGTATTCGTTTTCACTGGGTAAATCATAGTTAAACACCGCGTCTACATCGTAAACGTCTATACCTCGGGCCGCAACATCCGTGCATACAAGAAAAGGAAATTTTCCGGACTTATAGCCGTTCATAATCTTCGTTCTGCGGCTCTGTTTAATATTGCCGTGCAACGCCTCGGCGTTGTAACCCTTTTTTGTAAGTTCGCTACAAAGCCTTTGAGCCATAAACTTGGTATTAACAAATATCATAGCCCTTTGGTAGGCATTAGAATCCAGCAGATACAGCAGATAATCCGTTTTTCTGTTGTGTGTAGCGTATATTATATACTGGTCTATCTGCGGTCTGTCCTCATTTTCGGGCTCTACGTATATTTCAACAGGTTTATGTTGATATTTCCAAGACAGCGTCATAACCTCGTGGTTGGTGGTGGCTGAGAACATTACCATCTGCCTATTGCTTGGGGTTGCTTCTATTATCTTAGTTAAATCGTCTATAAAACCCATTTTTGCCATTTCATCAGCTTCATCTATAACTAGGGTGTGGACATCGCTTAGGCTTACATGCCCCCTTGACATCATATCAAGAAGGCGCCCCGGGGTTGCTACAAGTATTAGCGGGTTTTTCCTAAGCTTCGGTACCTGCCTTGAAATAGGCTGCCCGCCATATATGAGCGCTATACGCATACCCTTTATATATTTTGCAAGCTGGCACAATTCCTCATATATCTGCATTGCAAGTTCCCTTGTGGGAGCAAGTACTAGTTCTTGCAATTTAGGCTTATTCATATCTATATATTCAAGCATGGGTACGCCAAAAGCTATAGTTTTACCGGTGCCTGTTGGCGCTATGCCTATTATATCGTTGCCATCCATCATAAGGGGGATGGTTTCCTTTTGTATAGTAGTAGGAACGCTTATACCCATATTATCAAGCGCCCTTAGCACTTCGCTGCTTACGAAAAGATCTTTAAAATTATCTGACAAATATTACCCTCTCAATCACATCATGCTCTGACCGTTCATGGTAAGGCAAAAGCGCAAGTTAAGCTTTTCAGCGGCTCTGCGGCACAGGAGCATCCTATCTAAAAATATCTCAAAATAATCCGATATAGAGCTTACACTTGTATCAATAGTAAGCTGCAAGTTGATTTCTTTTTTATCCCTATCTATGCGTATATCTGAAGATTTTACAGCGTAGTTTACTCTATCGTGTATATCAAATGTTATATTATCCTTATTGCGAACACGGCTTTCCCTAACATCGGTTTTATCGGCAAGTATTACAGCAGCAGCAATATCGCTCACGGGGAAGGCATTTCCCTCATCATGGTTTCCTATTGCGCCTATTATTACCGCTATATCTTCAGCATCAGCCTCCATAGCATTTAGAAGCGTAAACGCCATCATAGCGCCCGTTAGTTCGTGCCTATCTCTATTGATTACATTACCTATATCGTGCAGGTAGCCCGCGATAGCAGCAAGCTCCGCATCTCTTAAACTATGCCCCGTTTGTTCAAGTATCCATGAAGCTATTTTGGCAGTCCTTATTACATGCGGGAAGCTATGCTCTGTATAGCCAAGAGCTATAAGCATTTCATCCGCCTTTTGTATATATTTTTTAACATCGGGGTTATCCCTTACCATCTCATAGCTGAGTTTCATAAAATTCCTCCATACCGCGCTATTATAACAAAGCAGCGGAAGTTAAACAAAAAAACCCGGCGCTGAGCCGGGCTTAATAAATATTTATTGTAAAGACAGTTCCACCAGTTTTGAAAAACCTTGGGCGTCATTTACCGCCATATCAGCAAGCATTTTGCGGTTTACTTCTATACCCTGTTTTTTAAGACCGCTAATAAACCTTGAATAGCTTACACCGTTGCTCCTTGCGGCTGCGTTTATACGGGTTATCCACAGACGGCGGAAATCCCTCTTACGGTTTTTGCGTCCTACGTATGAATAGCGTAGCGACCTTAACACCTGCTCATTTGCAATTCGGTAGCTCCTAGACCTGGCACCATAATATCCTTTTGCAAGCTTTAATATCTTGCGACGTTTTTTCTTCGCATTTACTGCTCTCTTTATTCGAGCCATGATAAAATTCCTCCTTACCAGAAAACTTAAATTATTGTTGAATTAATGTGCGGATAGTACGCGCTTCTTTTTTGTTAGCTACCATACCGCCTGCACGTAATTGACGCTGACGCTTAGTATTCTTCTTGGTAAGAATATGGTTGCGGTTCATCTTCCTGTGTTTAACCTTGCCACTCTTCGTTACACGGAAGCGTTTGACCGCACCGCGGTTTGACTTCATTTTGGGCATAAAACTCCCCCTCCTTATAAATAGATAGCTTTAAGGGCATTTAGCAACTATTGCTTTGGCTTAGCAGGCTTATCCTCCGGCGGTATAGGCGCCATAATCATAATCATGTGGCGGCCTTCCGTGCTTGGTTTCTTTTCGACTATACCTACATCTTGCAGCCTTTCGGCAAAATCACGCATAACCTCAAGACCTATTTCCGGATGGGTTATTTGGCGGCCTCTAAAGCGTATAGTAACCTTTACCTTATCCCCCGCAGTTAGGAACCTAACCGCCCGCCTAGCCTTTACTTGTATGTCGTTCTCTTCTATGGTTGCGGACAGCTGTACCTCTTTTACGGATATAACACGTTGGTTTCTGCGCCTTTCTTTCTCTTTTTTTGCCTGTTCAAAGCGATGTTTGTCGTAGTCTATAAGCCTACATACCGGTGGTTTGGCATTAGGGGCAACACAAGCTAGGTCTAGGGCAGCATTTTCCGCTACTTGTAAAGCGTCATCTATTGGCATAATCCCCAGCTGTTCGCCGTCTGCACCTATTACACGCACCTCTTTAGCGCGTATTTGCCTATTCACCATTAGTTCGTTGCTGATAAACAATGCACCTCCTGAGCATTAAAATTGGCGGGCATAACTACCCGCCACATTAAAAACACTGCATATACCCGACAAAACGAAATTCGTAGGGTGAGAAGCGGGCAGCTTCTGCTTGTCGCTTAAATACTGTATCAAATTATATACGCTTTGTCAAATAAAATTCGCAAAGCTAGTCCTGCATGAGCTCACCCGCAAGCATAATCTGCTCATCTATAAGTGAACAAAGCTCGCGCGTATCTATAAGATTTTCGCTCATTGGAGCCATAAGGCAATCCTCCGTACGCCAACCGGCTTTAAGCACATTAGCCGTTGCGGTTTGCAGGCACAGCGCTTCTTTTTCCAGCCTATATTTTTCCATAAGAGCGCTTGATATGGCAAAGTAAAGACCGTAGGGGTTTATCGCGCTTTCTCTTAGGTTTTCACCTACAAGCGGTACATAGTAAAGGTTTCCCTCATTACCGCGCAGTATGTTGAATGAAACAAGCTGAGTGCCGGATATAATGGTAGCTATCTGCCTTAGTATGCTCCCCGCATTATAATCACAGATTAAATCCCCCATATTTTCGGGGCTGAACATAAGCTTTTCTATTACGGGCAGTATTTTTTCATCCGCCTTTATGAGCGCCGTTTCATCCGTTTTTTTAGCTTGCAGGTAACCCCTAAAAGAAGCTAGTGAAGAAGTAGAGCTATCTATTGGCGATAATACACTGCCTTTAGCTAACATGTTGGATTTTAAAAGCGAAACATTAGCAAGCCCCGAAAAGCTTAGTTTCTCCGCAAAAAAGTTAAGCGTTTTTGCAGTTTCAGCCTTATGCGTTTCTTCGGCAGCTAATATATATATGCCATCTTCTTTTGAAAAACTATCAATTAATTCTTCATAATCTATAAGCCTTACAAGGAAGCTATGCCCAAAGGCTATAGCAAGCTCAGTTAGGGATTGCTGAGCACAGTTAAGCAAGGTGTTTGCTCTTTGCTTGGTTGAACATAAGCTTAGCTTAATACGCATATCTACTCCAATTCAAGCGGATATTCTTCCACCGCATATTCAAGTTTCTTGCCGTTTTTCTTAAGTACGCTGAGTACATTATCTATATGACGCTGCTCCGTAAACGGTGTGGGGATAAAATCGTTATAATCCGCCTTGGATGATATACGCGCAGGTATTATCCTAAAGGCATTGGTTGTGGCCTGCCCGTTTTTTACGCTGAAACGCACCTGTAAGAAGAATGTACACATATCGCTTGGTTTATTATTTCCTGCAAAACTGAAGTTACCCAGAGAATAGGCTATATACCTGCCTTTATACTTTTCTATCGGGTTTATGCGGTGGCTGTGGTGCCCCAAAACTAAATCCGCACCGGCGTCTATGGTAAGCCTTCCCAGTTTCTGCTGGTTTAAGTTGGGTACATAATCAAGCTCATCTCCCCAGTGGAAGCTTACTATAACAATATCATGCTCAAGCTTAGCTTCTTCAACCTGACGAGGGACTTTTTCAAATAAATCGGGATACCTACCGTTGAACGTCTGGTAGGCAAGCATGCCTATTTTAACGCCACAGGTTTCATATGTGCCTATTTTGTCCTCTGCGCTCCATACTATGCCCGCGCTGTCGAAAGTATCTGTAGTTTCTTTATAGCCTTCTTCGCCATGGTCCATAACATGGTTGTTTTCAAATGCAACTGCTTCAATGCCGCCCTCCTTTAATATGTTTACATATTCAGGCGGTGCGGAGAATAAAAAGCTGTTCCCCTTCTTATTTGAGGGTATGCCTGCAGTAGTTAAAGTACCTTCAAAATTCGCTATAGTTAGATGATCATTTAAGAAAATATCCTTGGTATTTTTCACTATAAAAGTAGGGTCACCGCCTTGTTTTTCAAGCTCCCTATCGAAAATACTTTTGCTGCTTTTGCGTACATCGCCGCCTATAGTGGTATCCCCAACAGCTGTAACTATTATTGATATACTGCCATCGGGCAGTATTTCAGCTTCTTTTACCTCAGGAGCAGGCGTTTCGTCTGCAGCGCTAATTTCTTCTTGAGGAACAGTTTCTACAGATATTATCTCAGGTTCAGGCTCAACTTGCAGGGTCTCGAATATAGATACCTCTTCCTCTGCAAAGGAATAAGGCATAACAGTAAAGAGCACTGCTAATAAAATTATCAGCTTTCTATACAATGCTATTCCTCCTTGAGCCTTTGTATAAAACGGTTCATCCTTAAGAAGGCTTCCTTCATTTTATCTATATCGGTTGCGTAGCAGCAGCGTATATGCCCCTCTCCGCCTTCGCCAAAGGCACTGCCGGGCACACATACCACAGCCTCCTCTTTTAACAGACGCTCGCAAAATTCATCGCTTGAAAGCCCTGTTGACGCTATGCTTGGGAAGGCGTAAAAAGCGCCCTTTGGCTCTACACAACTAAGCCCCATATTAACTAATGCGCTGTGCATAAGCCTGCGGCGGCGGTCATAACTTTCCCGCATCATTATAACGTCTTTATAATCGGTTTCCTTACCGGTTTTAAGCGCGGCTATAGCGGCAGCCTGTGATGTTCTACAGACACACAACACTGTATACTGATGTATTTTTAGCGCCTGCTTTGCAATACCCTCCGGCGCGCATAGATAACCTACCCTCTGCCCCGTCATGGCGAATGCCTTGCTAAAGCCGTTTATTGTAACACATCTATCCCTCATACCGTTAAGCGAGGCGAACGAGGGCTGGGTATTGCCATCGTATACAAGCTCGTTATATATTTCATCGCTTATTATGAATAAATCATGCTTTACAGCAAGATTTGCTATATCCTGCATACATTCAAGGCTTAGAATGCTGCCAGTGGGGTTGTTTGGGTATGACAGCAGTATAGCGCGGGTTTTGTCTGTAATTTTTTCTTCTATATCTGCTGCGGTAAGCTGAAATTCATTTTCGCTGCGCGTTTTTACCGGCACCGGAATAGCACCTGCCATAATAATACAGGGAGCGTAGCTTACATAGCCCGGGTCTTGCAGTATTACTTCATCACCTAGGGATAGTGTAGCCCGAAGTACTATATCTATAGCTTCACTTGCACCAACTGTTACAACTATTTCTGTTTTAGGGTTATATTCAAGGCTAAACCTAGTTTTAAGATAATAGACAATCTCTTCCCTTAGGCGAATTAAACCCGCATTCTCCGTGTACTGTGTTTCCCCATTTAAAAGGCTGTCTATAGCATGCCTTCTTATGGGATAAGGCGTAACAAAATCCGGCTCCCCTATACCAAGGGATATTACGTTTGGTATCTCCTGCGCAATATTAAAAAACTTGCGTATTCCGCTTTGAGGGAGATTTGATATAGTAGGGTTTACAAAACGTTCGCTCATGGAGATACAAGCAGCCTTCTATCACGAGTGGGTATTTCAAAGATAACGCCGTCTTGCTTATAACGTTTAAGTATAAACGATGTAGAGGTTGCGGTAACAAAATCAATAACACTTAGTTTCTCGCTTACAAAAAGTGCAAGCTCCTTAAGTGTAGGCGCTTCGGCTAATATAAGCAGATCATACATACCGCTCACAAGAAATACGCTGCGTACTTCCTCATACTGGTATATGTTTTTAGCTATTGTATCAAAGCCCTCTTCCTTTTGAGGGGTAACTTTAACCTCTATTATAGCTTCTACAAACTGCCTGTCGGTCTTGTCCCAGTTTATAACCGGCATATATTTTAGTATTACACCATCTTTTTGCAGCTTGTCAATCTCTGCTGCTATTTTTACACTGTCTTCCCCCAGCATGACGGATATATCTTCAAGCGGTGTACGACAATCCGCCTTTAGTATATCCAGTACTTTATGGCTTAAATTATTCATAGTTACTCCTTGCTGTTTTTTCTTTCCTGCACTGCCTGCAAACAGGTTTCCTTGCTTTCCTCAAGGTGTTGTTTTATAAGCCCTGACAGCCCATCAACATCTCTTTCAATAAGCAGATTCACCATGTGATGATGTTCCTCATGCGCATTTGAACGCCTTACTATGCTTGCAATGGTAACCTCTGAAAAGCGGATAATATAATCCTCTTGGCTGTCTATAGCCCTTAGTATGCGCTTTTTATCGGAGATATGCTCAAGTGTCCTATGAAATTCCCTGTTTTGCACAGCGAGAGCCTTTACATCCTGATTGTTCTGGCTTACGTCCATTCTTAGCAGTATTTCCCTAAGTTTTTCAATATGCTCATCGTTTACGTTTTCTACCATTGAAGGGACAATAAGCATCATAAGAGCGTTGCGTATCATGAAGATTTCTTCTATATCATCTAAAGTAAAAGCGGAAACCGTAACGCCCTTTCTCTCTCTATATTCCACAAGACCGTCCTGCTCAAGGCGTCTTAACGCCTCTCTAAGCGGCGTCCTGCTGATATGGAGCTTTTTTGAATATTGGGTTTCGATAATACGGGTACCTACGGGTATTTCCCCCATTATTATGGCGTGCTTAAGGGTTTCATAAGCCTGTTCTCTTATAGCTTTGCTCGCCTTTACCTGTTCAACTTCAGCTTTCAATAAAACACCTCCCTTCTGGGTTAAATAATACCCCGTGAAATAGAGCATGTCAAGAAATCATAGCATAAACTAGCCTAGAGCGTAGCATATTTCCATCTACATAGCCTATGCCTATAAACTCATCGTCTATGTATACGCGGTAATTTCCACCTGTTTTAATTGTTTCATAAATCTCCGCAAGCGGTATTGCAACTCCATTTAAAAGTTTTTTTGAATATATTTGAGGAAATACAAGCTTTGGCATATGACATAATAGGCTATCTGCAGACAAAAGTTTAAAGCTTTCGTTTTCAATCTCTTGCATGGTACAGGCTTCATCCATATGCATATGCCCGACAGATTCCCTTATAAGTATGTTCATATGTGCTGCGGAACCTAAAAACTCTCCCAAATCATGGCAGAGTGTTCTAATATATGTACCCTTTCCGCAGGAAATACGTATAAAAAAAGAATTTTCACTGTTTTGTGAAACAATATCAATAGAATCTATTACTACTCGCCTTGGCTTTCTTGCAACGCTTTGCCCTGCCCTAGCTAAATCGTAAAGGCGTTTACCGTCTTTTTTAAGCGCTGAATACATGGGCGGTATCTGCTGTATTTCGCCAGTAAAATTAGGCAGCACTTTTTTAAGTTCGTCAATGCACGGGATATTTTCGCTTACGGAAATAACTTGTCCCTGTGCGTCCTG
Source organism: Christensenellaceae bacterium (assembly GCA_012837835.1). GTDB lineage: Bacteria > Bacillota > Clostridia > Christensenellales > Aristaeellaceae > DTU024. Next base: position 9,891 of record DUQK01000024.1, read on the forward strand.
CGTATCCGTGGCTGTGCCAAATACTATTTCCGCAAGATAAACCTTGTTAAAATCTGCTATATAGTTAAAAAGCCTTGTACCCCTGCCTATAAGAAGCGGCAGCACACCCGCGGCTTCAGGATCCAGCGTGCCGGCATGCCCAACCTTTAATTTAAGCCTTCTTTTAACAAATGACACCGCCCCGGCGCTAGTAATGCCCGGCGGTTTAAATAGGTTTATAACGCCATTCACGCTTTTAGCATTGCCTCCATAGCTGTATCCATACTTTCAAGCGCCTTATCCATGCTGTTTTCTATTGTACAGCCCGCAGCCAACATATGCCCGCCTCCGCCAAATTGCTCGGCAACACTTGAAACATCATAGGGTTTAAGGCAGCGCAGGTTAAACTTTATGCCGTCCTTTGTTTCAGTAGCAAGATATGCTGCTTCAACACCGTGTATGTATAGCCCAAGGTTTACTATACCATCAGCTTCTTCTAGTTTTGCATTATTGTTTAAAAAATCCTCTTTCAAAAGGCACATTGCGGATAGCCTTCCCCCGGCTTTTATTTTAAGTGAAGTAAGGGCAGAACCTATCATACGTATATTACCTAAACTTTTAAGTAGATGCAATTGCTGCGCATTTGCGGCTATATCAAGCCCTGCACGCATAAGCTGCGCCATCTGGTCAAAGGTTTCGTCTGTAACCGAAGGAAAACAAAAATTACCGGTATCGCCGCTTATTGCTGTATATAGGTAGGTTGCAATATCCTTATCTATATTAGCTCCCAATTCCTTAGCCAGCCTAAACACAAGCATACCCGTTGCGGCAACTGAGCTATCCACAAGATTAATATCCGCAAAAAAACTATTAGTTGCGTGATGATCCATCTGCATGCTTTTTTTGGCATTTTTAAGTATATCAAAACAGCTCCCAAGCCGTCCTTCATCTGAAACATCAAGCGCAATTGCTATATAATCTTTATTATTTGATGTCTGCGGGGTACTTATCTCTTCCCAATTGGGAAGGAATTTAAGCGAACCCGGCACCGGGTCTTGACAGAACACTTTTACATTCTTACCCATACGCCTTAGCATAAGCATAAGCGCAAGGGAAGAGCCTATGGCATCGCCATCCGGCTGTATATGAATTAATATTGCAATATTTGAAGCTACTAAAAGCTCCTCGGCTATTTTAGATAATGTTGTCGTCTTCTCCACGGCTTTCCTCCTGCGCTTTTAATACCTCATCTATTCTGTGGTTCATATATATACCGTACTCTATGTTTTTATCCAGCACGAAATGAATTTCCGGGGTATAGCGCAGCTGAAGCCTTCTGCCAAGTTCATTCCTTATAAAGCCTGCGGCTTTTTCAAGAGCCTGAATAAAGGGTTTTTCAAATTCTTCCTCAAGTACGCTTACATACACCTTTGCATGGCGCAAATCACGCGTTACATCAGCGCGGGTTACGGCAAAGGTTCCTCTTATGCGGGGATCGCGCATATCCTCACGAATAATCTCATCTATAATTCTTCTTGTTTCTTCTGAAATTTTATTTACTCTATAATTAACCATTATTTCTTTTCTTCTACCTCTGTTAATACGAAGCATTCTATTACATCGTCGTTTTTAATGTCGTTGTAGTTTTCAAGACCCACGCCGCATTCGTAGCCTTCGTTTACCTCACGCACGTCGTCCTTATAACGGCGGAGCGATGAAAGCCTTCCCTCGTAAATTACCACATTATCGCGCAGCAGACGTACAGAGGCATTACGCTGTAATTTACCGTCTGTTATGTAGCAGCCGGCTATGGTGCCAGCGCCCGTTACCTTAAAGGTATTACGCACCTCAGCATGACCGAGTATCTTTTCTCTAAGCTCAGGCTCAAGCATGCCTTTCATGGCACGCTCAACATCTTCTATCGCCTGATAGATTACGCGGTACAGCCTTATATCAACCTCTTCAGCTTCTGCGGTTTCCCTAGCATTATTATCGGGGCGCACATTAAAGCCTATAATAACGGCATTAAATGCAGAGGCAAGGTTTACATCGTCCGTACTTATTGCGCCAACACCGCTATGGAGTATTTTAATCTGCACTTCGTCGGTTGACAGCTTTTCAAGTGCCTGCCTTACAGCTTCAGTTGAGCCCTGCACATCAGCCTTTATTATAAGGTTGAGGGTTTCCATCTTGCCCTCGGATATGGTTGCAAACAGGTTATCAAGCGATACCTTGGAAGACGCCTGCAAGCGCTCTGAGCGCATCTTTTCGCGGCGCTCCGCAGCAACTTGTCGGGTGAGTCTTTCATCTTCTACGGCATAAAGTTCATCGCCGGCATCAGGAACTTCGGAGAAACCTGCAATTTCAACAGGCATAGACGGACCTGCGCTTTCCACCCTTTCGCCTCTATCATTATTTAGCGCTCTTACCCTGCCTGAAGTATGACCTGCTACAACATAATCCCCAACGCGAAGCGTTCCGTTTTGCAGCAGCACGGTAGCAAGCGGACCGCGGTTTTTATCCAGCTTAGCTTCAACAATAATACCGCGCGCAAGCCTATCGGGATTGGCTTTAAGCTGCAGCATTTCCGCTTGGAGGAGTATCATCTCAAGCAGATGGTCAACACCTTCGCCCGTAAGCGCGCTTAGCGGTACCATAATAGTGTCTCCACCCCATTCCTCGGGTATAAGCTCATATGCTGTTAAATCCTGCTTAATGCGCTCAGGGTTTGCGGTGGGCTTATCCATTTTATTTATTGCAATAATAATCGGTACTTTTGCCGCTTTTGCGTGGTTTATGGCTTCAACCGTCTGGGGCATAACGCCGTCATCGGCAGCTACTACAAGTACCGCAATATCGGTAGACTGCGCTCCCCTTGCACGCATGGCAGTAAAGGCTTCGTGCCCCGGGGTATCTAGGAAGGTAATTTTTTCTCCCTCTACATCTACTGTATATGCACCTATATGCTGGGTAATACCACCCGCTTCTGTTGATGTAACCCTAGACTGACGGATATAATCAAGCAAGGATGTCTTGCCGTGGTCTACATGACCCATGATAGTAATGACCGGCGGTCTTTTTACAAGATCCTCTTCCTTATCCTCTTCTTGAGTTTCGGTTAGAAGCACTTCTTCTGCAGATTTTTCAAGCTTCATTTCAAGCTCTATGTCAAATTCGGAGCAGACGAGCGATGCGGTGTCAAAATCAAGCTCGCTGTTTATATTTGCAACAAGCCCAAGTAAAAGCAGTTTTTTAAGTATTTCGCCTGCAGGCTTGCCTATGCGCTCAGTTAAATCCTTTACGGTAATAGTTTCGGCAGTCATATGGGCTTTTTCAATTTTTATGGGCGCCATAAGCTGCTGTGCGGAGGGTTTTTTAACTCTGCTCTTCCTGCCGCCGCGCACCCTATCATCGTCAAAGCCGCTGTATTTGCTGCTCTTATTTAACATGCTCTGACGTTTGCTCTTGCTTACGCGCTCAGGGTCACGTCTGCGGCTATAGGATTTTTTGTTTGGGTCGTAGTTGCTTACCTTATCCTTTTCTATGGTAGGCATGAGTATATCTTCCTGCACCTGCGGCTTTCTGCTTCGGGAATAAGTGCGCTCACCAGTCTGCTTTGGAGGCCTTGCAGTTTCCTGCCTGTCCTTAGCTTGAAGCTGTTGATATGGCTGCGTACGCCTTGGCGCGGGAGCAGGTTTTTCCTGCGCCGGTTTTGCACTTCTTTGCTGCCTTTGTTCAACGCTTGGCTTAACCTGCCTTTGTTCGAGTCTAGGCTGTACTTGTCTTTCAGGCTTTTGAGCTTCCACCTTTGCCTTAGGTTGTACAGGTTTTTCTGCGACAGGCTTAATAGGCTCTTCCTTAACCAAAACGGGTTCTGCGGGGGTTTCTATGGTAGGAACAGCCGCTTCAGCCGGAGCCTTCTTTTCCTCTACAGGAGCTTCTTCTTTTACTGCCTGCGCCTGCTCCGCCGCAGCGGATATCTCAGATACTAAAGCCTGTTCTTCTTCGTCCAGCATGGTCCAAGCCTTAGTCTGGTTGCGTATAAGCTCCTGATGTTCAAGGTTTTTAATTCTGGCGCGTTCTTCCTCTTCTTTTCTTATAAACATGCTCTCCTGCTGTTTAAGCACTTGCAAGAGCATACTTGCATTGCGTTTAATACGCTCCGTTTCTGCAAGTACAACCCCCGAACGCTGATTCAGCTCTCTGGTAGCTTCGTTCATATTCATCTTAGCCATCGTTTCTTACCCCCGTATTAGTTACCGAAGAAAATGTTTTAAGCCCTCCGGTGTGTTTTTTAATTTCATCGCTCAGATTGCCCTTAGGCAACGCAAGCACCTTTAAGTCCGCCTTTCCGGTCGCCCTTCCGAGCAAGTTTTCGCTAACTATGTAAAGCGGAACATTGTAGTAATTGCAGCTGTTTATCATGCGTTTTTCTGCATTTTTTGATGCACTGCTATCTATAAACGCAATGGATGCCTTGTTGCTTCTTATAAGCTCTACCGCTTTTGAAAGCCCTAGGCTTACAGCGCCCTGCCTTAGCGCAAGACCTACTAAGCCGGAAATTTTACTTTCCACCCGTACCTCCTGCAGCGTTTTCAATAAGAGTCTGCTTTATTTCGTCCGGCACATTAGCATCAAGCGCCCTTTCAAGCTGCCTTCGCTTTATGGCGTTTTGTATGCATTCTATCTTATTGCACACATAGGCTCCCCTGCCGTTTTTCTTGCCCCTATCATCTATGCTTATTTCACCTTCAGGCGATCGCACAACGCGTATTAGCTCTCTTTTTGGAGTCATCTCCCGACAGGCTACGCACATACGCATTGGAATTTTTTTTGCCATCAAAAATCGCCTTCCATACCGCCGCTAAAATCCGCAAATTCGGCAGAGTCATCATAATATTCCTGCTCAGTATAATCTTCCCAGTCCTGCGGTTCATCATCAAATACCATGCCGGGGTCTATGCCCTGTTCCTCAAACAGCTCCTGAATTTGCGTTTCGGATTTAATATCTATCTTCCAGCTTGTAAGTTTTGCCGCAAGGCGGGTGTTCTGCCCTTCCTTGCCTATGGCAAGAGATAGCTGCTGGTCCGGAACCACTACCCGGCATATTTTTTCTTCTTCTGAAATAAATACGCTCATTACATGCGCGGGGTTTAGGGCGTTTGCAACAAATTCCGCCGGGTCGGGAGACCATTTAATAATATCTATCTTTTCGTTCTTAAGTTCGTTTACTACCTTTTCTACCCTCATTCCGCGGGGTCCAACGCACGCGCCAACAGGGTCTATTAGCGGGTCTGTAGAATATACCGCAATTTTTGTGCGGCTGCCCGCTTCCCTTGCAAGCGACCTTATTTGCACTATTCCCTTTGCTATTTCGGGCACTTCCATTTCAAAAAGCCGCTTTACAAGCCCGGGATGCACCCTTGAAACATATACCTGCGGGTTGCGGCTGCCATCCAGCCTTGCGCCATGAACCTTAAGCACATATACCTTTATATGGTCGCCTTCTCTATATACTTCGCCGGGCATAAATTCACTACTTTCCATTATGCCCTCGGTTCTGCCAAGCTCTACAAATACGGCTTTAGGCTCTACCCTTTGTACTATTGCGGTTAGTATTTCCTGCTCTTTCTCTATATATTCCTCGTATATTTTGCCGCGCTCGGCTTCCCTTATGCGCTGAACTAACATCTGCTTCGCGGTTTGCGCTGCAACTCTACCAAAATCATCAGGCGTTACATCTATTTCAACTATATCGTCAAGGTGATAATCGCTCCTTATAGCGTGCGCTTCTTGAAGGGTAATTTGCGTTTCCGGGTCTTCAACCTCTTCAACAACCACCTTACGTGCAAAAACCTGCACGCCCTCTTTCCTTGTTAGGCGCACAGTAAGGTTTTGAGTGCTTTGCACTTGGTTGTTTCTACGGTATGCGGCTTTTAGCGCATCCTCAATGGTGTTGATAAGTATAGCTTCGTCGATATCCTTTTCGCGCGCTAGGGCGGAAATTGCGTCTATTATGTCTATTTTTTTGCCTTTCATATTAAATTTCCTCCATTTGATTTGTATCCTGTTCCAATGCTTTATTCAATTCTTCCTCTGTAAAATATCTGCGACATAGCGCCATATTACTATGGGGGATAGTAAGCTCCTCCCCTGATAGCATAAGGTGATAACCTTCATCATCCAGCTTAATTAAAATAGCCTGAAAAGCCTTTTTGCCATCTAAAGCCTTGTATAGCTTTACTTCAACAGTTTTTCCTATAACATTTGCAGCGTCCCTAACGGTTTTAATAGGTCTATCAACACCGGGGGAGCATACCTCTAAATAATCGTAGTTGAACTCCTCTACCTTGCTTGCAACCGCCAAGTGGTAGCGCTCGCAGTCATCAAGGGTGATGCCGCCCGGCTTATCAAGGTATATACGCAAGTATACGCCTGCATGTTCCTTTTCAAATGCGGCTTCAACCAGCTCATACCCCATAGTATCTGCAAGCGTTTTGGCTATGCTATTCAGCTTTTCTTTAGGCTTTTGTCTTTGTTTCATATTTTTCTCCAAATAAAAAGCGGGCAACACCTGCCGGAAAAAGGGTATGCAAAAGCATGCTCCTTGCTCCGTACAGTCCCACTCTTGGCTAAAACCCTCTTTCTTAAACAATATTCGGGCACAACGAAATTATAACACATACAAATTGTTTACACAAGCAATAGGGGTAAAATGGGATGATTAAAATACAAATACCTGTGCTTAACCTTAAAAACATAAGTTTTCATTAAATATATTTGCAATAAAAGTATAAAAAGTGTATAATATAGCAGATTATGATATAAGGAGGAGTATCCCAATTGGTTCACACTAAGTATAGACTGTTCAGCATTATGCTTGTATTAGCAATTCTTTTTAGCATAGCTAATTTTGCAATGACTGCATCTGTCGAAATTGAAGAATTAAAAGGCGTAAAACCTGAAGCTTTCGTTGATGATTCTGATTACATACACGAAATCGTATATCCCAACAACACCACATCTACACATGGTTTTGCGTTTAGAGAGTTGCGCCCGGAGCTTACAAACAAATGGTATAGGTTTACCCCCCTTGATTTAAGCCGCGAAGACGAATACAGCATACCGCTTATTGGCGGGGGTAAATACATAATAGGTGAGGTAACCGTAAAGGTAGAAGGCGATGAAGTTACAATTAACTACAGCCTGCTTGGCGAAAAGTATGATACCGCCCGCACAGAGAGCGAATACCTAAATCTATTGCCCGACCTTGAAAGCCTTACAACTGTTGAGCCGGAAGAACTTGGCGAAGGCTTTAAGTTCGGCGAACCCATAAGCATAGAAAACGACCTTGATGGCGATACCAAAGTACTGCTGTTCGTACGTAATGTAGTTACATTTAAAGATTACTATGCATACCAAAAGAAGCTTGCAAGATACTGGCCAAATTCTAAAAACTACGCAGAATACTTTGCATACCTTGAAAGCATAATGGACTAATATTACAACTATTACAACACCTCTCATAAATTCCCCCGCAAAATGCGGGGGATCGTTTTTGCCATAAAAAAAGCCGTGCGTACACGACCTTTTTTGATTGGAATTGTTTTTTATTAAAAAGGGTTCTTTCTGAATATGCACTCTTCCCTTTTGGGACCGTTTGAAAGTATATGTATAGGCACTTGTATGTTCTGCTCTATAAATGCTACATAGTCCCTGCATTTTGCGGGTAAATTCTCAAAACGGGTAATGCCGCGTACATCTTCCCTCCAGCCGGAGAGTGTGTGGTATATAGGCTTAGCCTTTTTAAGCTCCGGCGTAACAGGGAAATCATGCCTTATTTCGCCGTCTATATCGTAGGCTATGCATACAGGTATCTCATCCAGATAGCTCATAACATCAAGGTTGGTGAGCGCACATTCGGTTGCGCCTTGTACCATACAACCATAGCGCGTAGCAACGGCATCAAACCAGCCTACATCCCTAGGTCTGCCTGTTTTTGCGCCGTATTCGCCGGCATCGCCGCCACGCCGTCTAAGCTCCTCCGCTTCATCGCCCATAAGCTGGGTGGGGAATACTCCCGTACCGACGCTGCTTGAATATGCCTTTGTTACGGCTATAATTTGGCTTATTGCATGGGGCGCAATACCTGCCCCTACAGACGCATAACCCGCAATTGGCGAAGATGAAGTAGTATAAGGGAATATGCCGTGGTCCGGGTCTCTTAGTGCGCCAAGTTGACCTTCAAGCAGTATGTCCTTTCCGCTTCTATGCGCCTCATTTATTATGGGAGTGGTATCCGCCACCATGGGCTTTATCTTTTGACCCAGCGCATAGTATTTTTCGGTATATTCATCTGCATCAAAGGGTTTTTCATTGTACAGGTGTTCCATAAGCACATTTTTCTTTACGAAGTTCGCTTTAAGGCGGCTGTAAAGCAAATCCTTATCGAAAAGCTGGCACACCATAATGCCTATTTTTGCGGCTTTGTCGCTGTAAAAAGGAGCTATGCCGCTCTTTGTTGAGCCGAATTTCCTGTCCTTAAGCCTTTCTTCTTCCAAAGTATCAAGCGCTATATGGCATTCCATAAGCAGTTGAGCGCGGCTAGATATTAAAAGCTGTGGCGCGGGAACGCCCCTTTCTTCTATCACTTTAAGCTCACTAAGTAAGGCGTTAATATCCAGCGCAACGCCGGGACCTATAATATTAACTACATCGGGGTGGCAAATACCGCTAGGCAGCAGATGCAGCGCAAACTTGCCATATTCATTAATAATAGTGTGCCCTGCGTTTGCACCGCCTTGGAAGCGTATTACCATATCGGCATTATCGGCAAGCATGTCGGTTATCTTGCCCTTGCCTTCATCGCCCCAGTTTGCGCCAACTATTGCACGTACCATCCAATTACCCCCTAAAAGTTTCTAAAATCCTTGAAGCGGCTTCCACCGCGTTTTCCCTATCGCCAAAAGCAGTAAGCCTAAAATAACCTTCGCCGCTTGGACCAAAGCCAACGCCGGGCGTGCCCGCTATCTGGCAGTTGTGGAGCAGATAGTCAAAAAAGCTCCAGCTATCCATGCTCATGGGCGTTTTAAGCCATATATAGGGCGCGTGTATTCCGCCTTGGAAACTTATATTGCATTTTGCAAGCACAGCGCCAAGTATTTTTGCGTTTTCCATATAATAGCCTATTGTTTCATTTATTGCGGTTTTGCCTTCATTATCGTATGTTGCGGCGGCGGCAACCTGAACAGGATAACTTACTCCGTTAGATTTTGAGCCAAGCCGCCTTAGCCACATTTTATTTAGAGAATATTTATTCCCCTCACTATCGCTGCCCTGTATTTCCTTGGGTATTACAGTATAGGCGCACCTAACGCCTGTAAAGCCCGCGGTTTTTGAAAAAGAACAGCACTCTATTGCAACTTCCTTTGCCCCCTCAACTTCGTATATGGAAAGCGGTATGTTTTCATCTGAAATAAACGCCTTATATGCAGCATCATACACTATTATAGCGTCATTTTCGCGCGCCCAGTCTACATATTTTTTAAGCTGCTCACGCGTTAATACCGTGCCTGTGGGGTTATTAGGGTAGCAAAGATACAGTACATCTACATCATTATCCGGCAGAGGAGGAACAAAGCCATTCTCTCCTGTTGTGGGCAGGTACTGTGCCCTTTGCCATTGACCGTTTTTATATTCCCCAAGCCTGCCTGCCATGGCGTTAGAATCCACATATACTGGGTACACGGGGTCGGTAAAAGCAATTTTGGCAGAGGGGCTGAACAGCTCCTGTATGGCGCCGGTGTCTGTTTTGGCGCCGTCGGATATGAACACCTCGTCCTCAGAAAGCTTAACGCCGCGGGTTATATAATCATGCTCTATTATTTTGTTTATTAAAAACGGATAGCCGCTGCCGGGGGGGTAGCCTTTAAAACCCTCTTTTGTAGACATATTAAGGGCGGCTTCCGCAAATTTTTCCGCTATATATTTTGGCAGCGGCATAGTTACATCGCCTATGCCAAGGCGTATTAGCTTCCTGCCTACACGATTTTCCTCGTACTTAGTTAGCCTATTCGCTATTTCTTGAAACAGATAAGAACCCGGCATGCGGGCAATGTTAGTATTAATTAGCATAGTACCCTCCTATAATAATATTATGCTTATCTATTAGTAATACGTGCTTTCAAGCCATTCGCCGTCAAATACAAAGCTGGCAGGGCCTGCAAGGTATACATGGTTATCGCTTGCGTCCCAGCATAGCTCCAGATTGCCGCCTGGCAGCTTTACCTGCGCCGTTCTATCACTAAGACCGCATAACACCGCGGCAACTATAGCCGCGCTTGCACCTGTTCCGCAGGCAAGGGTTTCACCTGTTCCCCGCTCCCACACGCGCATTTGAAGTATATCCCGCCTTATTACTCTTACGAATTCTACATTAGTGCGCCTCGGAAAAAGAGGATGGTTTTCAAACATGGGACCTAGGGTTGGAAGATCTATTATTTCAGGGTCGGGGACGAAAATAACGCAATGCGGGTTTCCCATGTTGACACAGGTAACATTCCATTCCTGCCCCAGTATCTGCATACGGTGTTGGAGCACTATTTCACCGGGCAAGTCCACCATTATTTTGTTGGGATCCAGCTCAGGAGAACCCATATCTACCCTTATACGGTTTACTTTACCTTCCTGCAAATTAAGCTCCATATTGCGTATGCCGCTTTTGGTTTCTAGGCTTATCTCGGTTTTTTTAGTAAGCCCGCGCTCATACACATATTTGCCTATGCAGCGGGCGGCGTTGCCACACATTTCCGCTTCAGAACCGTCTAGGTTGAATATGCGCATACCAAAATCCGCCATGCTGCTGGGTTCAATCAGCACAAGACCGTCTGAGCCCACACCAAAGTGCCTGCGGCTCATAACTATGGCGAGCCTTTCCGGGTTTGTAACTATCTCATCGAAACAATTGATGAAAATATAATCGTTTCCTATGCCGTGCATCTTAGTAAATCGCATAACTTCTCCTCACATCTTTTCGGGCGTTTCTATTCCAAGCAGGCTAAGACCTGTTTGTATTACTTCTTTTGTAGCGCGGCTTAGCAGCAGCCTTGCTGCGCTTGCGCTATAATCATCGGTTAGTATGCGCTGCTCATAATAATAGCGGTTATAGGCTTTAGCAATATCCGTAACACAGCGGGTTATTAGATACGGCTCATTGCGAAACAGCGCATCAGACACAGCCATAGGGAAGCGGTATAGAGCTTTTAACACTTCCATAGTTATATCATCACAGAGCGCAGAATAATCAGGCGCAGCGTCTATGTGGCTGCCTTTTTCTATAACGCTTGAGCACCTTGCATATGTGTACTGCACATAGGGGCCAGTTTCGCCGTCAAAATTAAGCGCCCTATCCCACCAGAAATCTATATCCTTAATGCGGTTGTTCTGAAGCATGGTAAATATTAAAGCGCCTATACCCACCTGCTTTGCTACAAGCTGTTTGTCCTCTATATTGGGATTTTTTTCTTCAAGTATTTCAAGCGCCTTTTCTACAGATTTTTGGAGCAAATCATCTAAATATATTACATTGCCCCTTCTTGTAGAGAGCGCTTCTCCCTCATAGCCTACCATGCCGAAAGATACATGTTCCATCTGCTCGTCTACCCAATCATAGCCCATTTTCTTAAGCACAGCGAACAGTTGACGGAAATGCAAATCCTGCTCATATGCAACTACATATAGGCATTTGCTAAAATCGTATGTTTTTTTACGGTAAAGGGCGGCTGCCAAATCGCGCGTTGCGTATAGAGTGGCTCCGTCAGACTTTAATATTAAGCAGGGCGGCATGTTTTCATCGGATAAATCCACTACCCAAGCGCCATCGCTCTCTACAAGCAGACCCTTTTCTTGCAGTTCGTCTATTACAGGCTGCATTTTATCATTATAGAAGCTTTCGCCGGCATAGCTATCAAACTCTATGCCAAGGCGGTCATACACCTTTTTTGCGTCCTTTAAAGTTAGCTCCTTAAAATACTCAAATATGGAAAGAGCTTCTTCATCGCCATCTTCTATTTTTTTGAACCATTCCCTGCCAAGGTCGTCTAAGGAATTATCTTTTTCGCTTTCTTCATGAAAGCGCACATATAAATCGCTAAGCGCTTGTACGCCGCCTTCCTCAACCATTTCTTTACTACCCCAGAGCTTATACGCGGCTATCATCTTGCCAAACTGGGTACCCCAGTCCCCAAGGTGGTTTATGCGCACTACATTCCAGCCCTTGAATGCGTATAGCCTTGAAAGCGCCGCGCCTATAAGCGTGCTTGATATATGCCCTATATGAAAACGCTTTGCAATATTAATAGAAGAAAAGTCTATACAGCAGGTTTTGCCCTCACCTTCTTTAGAGGAGCCATAGCTGCCTTTTGAGGATATAACTTCATCTATTACTGAATTTGCGAAAGCCTTTCTATTTACAAAGAAATTAAGATACGCACCCTTTGTTTCGGTTGTTACCATATTATTTTCGCCTATGGCTTCGTTTAATTTTTCAGCGATTTTGTTTGGTGCGTTGTGCAGAGTTTTAGCCAGCCTAAAGCAAGGGAAAGCAAAATCCCCAAGGCTGCTGTCAGGGGGTTGTTCTATCATCTGAAGCGTTTCTTCGGGCGCTTCCTGATTAAACGCCTTAAAATAGGCATTCTTGATTATATCGGCAATGCGTTCATGCCAAAGCATCAGTCTTCTCCTCCTCTCGCACAAGTAACATGATATCACAAGCTTGCTACTTCGTCCAGATAAGCAGCACTTTTAAGGAAGCCAAAAATATGGTATAATATGTAGGATAATACAAGAAGGAAGGCACAAATGGATCTTAAAAAACTTAACGTTGATCAGCAAAAAGCGGTAAATACACTCTCCGGACCGCTTCTAATAATAGCAGGCGCAGGCAGCGGTAAGACGCGCACCATGACATACCGTATAGCAAAGCTGCTGGAAACGGGTGTTAAGCCTTACCGTATTATGGCGCTCACATTCACCAACAAAGCGGCAAGGGAGATGAAAAACCGCATAATAGAACTTGTTGGTGATGAAGCGAGCGAAGCGTGGATAGGCACTTTCCACTCTATATGCATGCGTTTTCTGCGCAGAGATATAGACAGGCTCGGCTATGAAAACTCCTTTGTTATATACGATGAGGACGACCAATCTAAACTTCTTAAGGAAATATATTCCGATCTGGATTATGATGAAAAACGTTTCACAATAAGGGAGATGCGTAGGCTAATTTCCGACGCCAAAAATAAGCTGCTATGTGCTGATAGCTGGTTTGAGCAGTCTGACAGGGATTTCCGCTCCCAGCGCATACACGACATATTCCAGATGTACGATAAGCGTCTTAAAATGGCAAACGCGCTTGATTTTGATGATATTATCACCCTCACACTTAAACTATTTAACGACTATCCCGATTTACTTAATAAATACAAAAATCAATTCAGCCATGTACATGTTGACGAATATCAAGATACCAATTTCGCCCAGTACGAGCTTGTACGCCTTCTAACTGAGGATAGCCGCAACCTTTGCGTAGTTGGCGATGATGACCAATCCATATATGGTTGGCGGGGCGCTGATATACGCAATATACTTGAGTTTAAAAAGGATTTTCCTGATGCCGAAATTATAAAGCTTGAGCAGAACTACCGTTCAACGCAGGTAATACTAGACGCCTCAAACGAGCTTATCGCAAACAACGAAGGGCGCATGGAAAAAACCCTCTGGACAGATATAGAAGGCGGCGACCCTATACGCTTTTATGAGGCGCTGGACGAAAGAGAAGAAGCCGCATGGGTGTGCGAACGCATACAAAGGCTGCACAAAATTGAGGAGATTCCTTACAGCGATATGTGTGTACTATACCGTATGCACGCCCAAAGCCGTGTGCTTGAGGAAATGCTTATGCGCGCGGGCATACCATACAAGGTATTCGGCGGCACGCGCTTCTATGACCGTAAAGAGATAAGGGATGCCATAGCTTACCTGCGCCTAGTTGTAAACCCGCAGGACGATATATCCCTAAAACGCATAATAAATGTACCTAAGCGCTCAATAGGCGACAGCACTCTTGGCACGCTTGAAAAAGCTGCTAGAGAAAGGGATGTACCTCTTTACTCCGTACTGTACGACTTGCCTGAAACTCTTTCATCAAGACCACAAAAATGTGTGCAGAACTTCGCCGAAATAATGAATGACCTTGCAGTAGCAAAGGAAAACATGAAGCTAACCGAATTTGTACAATATACGCTTGACAGAAGCGGACTTTTAGCGCAGTTTGAAGATACCAACGATGAGGATTTAATCGCCCGCCATGAAAACCTTATGGAGTTTGTAGGCGCAGTGCAGGAGTTTGAAAATCTATCCGAGGACAAAAGTCTTGAAGCCTACATGGAAAATGTTTCACTGGTTTCCGACCTTGACATGGAGCTTGAAGCCCCGCAATATGTTACCCTTATGACACTGCACAGCGCAAAAGGGCTGGAGTACGATGTTGTGTTCATAACGGGTCTTGAGGATGGGATTTTTCCATCAAGACGCGCCATGCAGGAAGACGACCGCCTTGAGGAGGAGCGCAGGCTGCTATATGTAGGCATGACGCGCGCTAAACGCTTCCTGCACCTATCTTTAGCCGGGCGCAGGCTATTGTTTAACCAACTGCACATTAATTCCCCCAGCCGTTTTTTAAGCGAAATGCCTAAGAACCTGATGTCAAATAAGCTGGGTAAAGCAAAGCGCAAACACTTTGGCGAACCTGAAAAGCCCGAAGATATATATAAGCGTCCCGAACCGCAGGAGCCTAGCTTCAGCTTTGGCGCCCCCGGCATAGGGCAGAAGATAGATAGTATACCCGGCGTACTAAAGGGTTTTGTACCCTCAGCCGCTATGAAGGCAAAAGCGCCTCCAGAGGTGTTTAACGAAGGTGATAGAGTTCTTCACAAAAAATTTGGCGAAGGCACTGTGCGCGGCGTTGAGGGCAAAGGCAGTAATGCAAGGATAACTATATTCTTTACAGCATATGGCGAAAAACAATTCGCGCTAAGCATAGCGCCCATAGCTAAAATAGAAGGCTAAATATGAACATGCAGGAGCTTGTCGACTACCTGAATAAAACCGCACATGCCTATTATGTGCTGGATAAACCCCTTATAAGCGATAGCGAGTGGGATAGGCTGTACGACAAGCTTCTTTCAATGGAGAAAGAAACCGGCATACAGCTTGAAACTTCCCCCACAAGAAGAATAGGAGGAGAGCCTCTTTCCCATTTTACAAGGCACCAGCATTTAAATAGGCTTTGGAGCATGGAAAAGGCGCAGTCTATTGAGGAACTTAATGCTTGGTTTGATAGAGTTACACAGGCGCACAGCAAAGATGAATCTCTTCCCCCGCTTTCTTATTGCGTGGAATATAAACTTGATGGTCTGCTTCTAAACCTAACATATGAAGACGGCAAACTTGTACAAGCCGCAACACGCGGAAATGGAGAAGTTGGCGAAAGCGTGCTTGAACAAGCGCGCACCATACAGGATGTTCCTCTTTCCATAGACTATAAGGGCACAGTTGAAGTTTACGGAGAATGTATTATGCGCCTATCTGCACTGCATAAATACAACGAAACTGCCGAGGAAAAGCTTAAAAACGCAAGAAACGCTGCAGCGGGCGCACTGCGCAACCTAGACCCTAAAGTAACTGCAAGCCGCAAACTATCCGCATATTTTTACGGTATAAATTATATAGAAAAAGCCCCGTTTGATAATGAAGAGGGTATGCTTAATTTCCTTGTGGAAAACGGTTTTCCCGTAGTGCCTTATTTTAAGCAGTCGAGTAATAAAGAGGATATTATTTCCTTTGTTAAAGAGATAAATGAGCAGCGCCACCTGCTAGACTATATGACGGACGGCTGCGTTATAAAGGTATGCGATATAAATACTAGAGAACATTTAGGCTATACTGATAAATTCCCAAGGTGGGCGGTTGCATATAAATTTGAAGCGCAGCAACAGACTACAACCCTTGAAAGCGTAAGCTGGGAAGTAGGCAGAACAGGTAAATTAACACCGCTCGGGCATGTAAGCCCCCTCTATTTAAGCGGCGCCACTGTAAGCCGCGCAACGCTTAACAATATGGACGATATTATAAGAAAAGGTCTTGGCATAGGCGCAACCGTATGGATACGCAGGTCTAACGAAGTAATACCGGAAATACTTGGCATAGTTGATGACGGCATGAGTATAGAGCCTATCATAGCTCCTACTAATTGCCCCGCTTGTAATACAGAGCTTGTCCAAATAGGTGCTAATCTTTTCTGTCCGAATAGGGAGCATTGCCCCCGCCAATCCGTTGGCAGGATAGTGCATTTTGCTTCTAAAAACGCCATGGACATAGCGGGACTTTCTGAAAAAACCGCAATATTGTTGCTAGAGGAGCTTGATATAAGCCGCCCATCGCAGCTTTATTCTATCACTAAGGAAGAACTGCTTCGCCTACCCAGCTTTAAAAATAAAAAAGCAGACAACCTGCTATCAGCCATACAGAAAAGCCGCCACACCAGCCTTGATGCATTTATATTTGCCCTTGGTATACCTAATGTAGGCAGGGTAAACGCAAGGGTGCTTGCAAAACATTTCGGCAGCCTTGATAACCTTAAAAACGCAAGCGAGGAAGAGCTTACAAGCATAGATGAAATAGGCGAAATAATCGCCGCAAATATAGTAGACTACTTCAGCGATGAAAGCTCTTTGGAAGAAGTGCAAGCGCTTCTTAACGCCGGAATTACAGTAGAGGAAAATAATACTGACGAATCCACGCTTTTATTATCCGGTAAAAAGTTCGTGGTTACTGGTACGCTAAACAATTTCACAAGAAATGAAGTTCAGGATAAAATAATCAGCCTTGGCGGCGAAGCGCAAAGCCAAGTGAGTAAAAAGACAGACTACCTTATAGCGGGCGAAAACGCAGGAAGTAAGCTTACAAAAGCTCGCAAGCTTAACATACCCGTGCTTTCAGAAGAGGATTTCCTTAGCATGATAGACCCTGCCCATAAAATAGATTCATATACTGAAAACGAAATCCAAACCATACAAAACGAAAAAAAAATAGCTAAGGATAACGAACAGCTTTCGTTTTTATGATATTATTAAAATAGTAACCCCATTGTAATTCGTATACCTTTTAGAGCGTATTGGAGGAAAAATGCCTAGGAAAGATATAGATAATCTACGTACAAAAATAATTGATCTCAAGATATCTGATGATAAAGCGGCGGAAATTTTTAAAGCACTCTCCTCGCAAGATAGACTAAACATATTAAAGGCTCTCAGACCTAAGAACATGAATGTAAAGCAGATTGCAGAAAAAACAAACCTGCCCTTTTCAACTGCCGCTGCACATATAAGAGTACTTGAAGACGCAGGCATGCTAATGAGTGAAATTATCCCAGCACAACACGGCTCCATGAAGCTTTGTACAAGTAATGTAGACTTTATTAACCTTAGCTTTGACAATGAAGAGGATATAGATAGAGATAGAGATATAAGCAAAATGAATATCTCAATGCCTCTTGGCAGCTTCAGCAGAGTAGTAAATATTAAACCCACCTGCGGCATAGTAAGCAGCGCCGCCAGCATAGGCATGTTTGATGACCCTAAGAGCTTTTACCTTCCTGAAAGACTACAAGCTCAGCTACTCTGGCTACACTCAGGTTTTATAGAATACCGCTTTGCTCTTCCCATACCATCAAGCGCAACTATTGAATTTTTAGAATTTTCATTTGAGGCATGTTCCGAAGCCCCGCTATATCGTAACCCTTGGCCTAGCGATATTTCGCTCTATTTTAATGAAAAGCTTATAGGCATATGGACTAGTCGTGCGGATC
Source organism: Christensenellaceae bacterium (assembly GCA_012837835.1). Lineage (GTDB taxonomy): Bacteria > Bacillota > Clostridia > Christensenellales > Aristaeellaceae > DTU024. Next base: position 27,793 of record DUQK01000024.1, read on the forward strand.
TTGGTGGGCGACCCGGTAGACTTAATCCCAAATGGTGGCCCCATACAATTACACAATATGGCTATCTCAATACATGGAGAGTAGATAATACTGGCAGCTATATAAATTCTCAAATAATATCGAATACTAAAATAGATGAGCTTAATCTAAAAGAAAGCGATTCACTTGTAGTTAGGATAGGTGTATCAGAAGACGCTGAAAATGTCGGCGGAATGAATTTATTCGGTGAAAATTTCGGCGATTATCCTCAAGCGCTTGAGCTTACCATAGCATACAGTTTGAATTAAAACAGAAATTATAGAACAAAGATACTCTATTATACAAGTTTTTGATAGAATGCTTTTTGCTATTGACGAAAACCAAGTATCCTGTTATTTTATACTTGTAATAAGCAGAGAAAAAGAAACCTTTTTATATGTTTAATTTGTGTTTTCAATGTTGCAACACTCGCTTTATTACAAGAATACTGTTTTGGAGGAAAGCATGTACGGTCTATTTAGTGAAGAGAGAGCAAGACATCCCCGTCCGGATTTTTTCAGAAAAAACTATCAATTGTTAAGCGGAAAATGGGATTTCGCCTTTGACGATGAAAACGTAGGTATTAAAGAAAACTGGCAAAACGGAAAAACAGACTTTCCTATGCAAATATTGGTTCCATTCACCTATCAGTGTGAGATGAGCGGAATAGGTGATGCCACTTACCACCCTATAATTTGGTATAAAAGAACATTTACCCTTAATGAAAATTTAAGCGGCGACAGGGTACTTATTAAGTTTGGTGCAGTTGATTATAAGTGTGATGTATACATCAACTCCTGTAAAGTGCTTTCACATGAGGGCGGTTATACACCTTTTTCTCAAGATATAACTGAGTACTTATCCGACGGTGAAAACACCTTAGTTGTTAGAGTTGAAGATTATTGGGACACCGCCCAGCCGCGCGGAAAACAATACTGGAACGATGGTCTAATGGGCTGCTGGTACACACCATGCAGCGGCATATGGCAGGATGTATACCTTGAAAAAACAGGTAGCTTATCAGTAGACTATATACATGTAACCCCTGATATCGATACACATAGTACAAAAATTGAAGTGTTTTTGGGAGAAATACCGCAAAGCAGCGATGTAAGCATAGAATACACAATAATGTTTGGAGATAGATTAGTCCGCAAGGTCACAAGCAGCGTACCTTTCAGACGCTACGCTATTTCCATTGATATGATTGACGCAAACAGAATTGATTCTGTCAAACTCTGGTCCCCCGACACACCTAACCTTTACAACCTTAATGTAAAGGTATTTAAAGATGGAGAGCCTACCGACGAAGTGTCCACATATTTTGGTATGCGCAAGATAGAAGTTAAAGGCGGCGAAGTTCTCCTTAATAACATGCCTATCTACCAACGGCTTGTGCTTGACCAAGGCTACTGGGAAGAAAGTCTGCTCACCCCGCCAAGCGCAGAGGCTATTAAAAAAGATGTGGAATTAATAAAAGCCTTTGGTTTTAACGGCGTTAGAAAACATCAAAAAATTGAAGACCCCAGATTCTACTACTGGTGCGATAGGTTAGGGCTTCTATGCTGGGGTGAGCTTCCAAGCGCCTATGAATTCAATATAGCAAGTATGAATAAATTAAGCCGAGATATGTCGGAATTTATAAGAAGGGACTATAACCATCCTTCCATAATAGCATGGGTACCGCTTAATGAAAGCTGGGGAGTTAGGGAGATTTATTCAAACAAAAACCAGCAGGATTTCAGCATAATGCTCTATTATCTGTGTAAATCTCTTGACCAAACAAGGTTAGTCAGCGGCAATGATGGTTGGGAACAGACAGTTACCGATATAAGTGCCATTCACGATTATGTTGCCTATGGAGATGATCTTACAATACATTTTAAAACAAGAGAAAAGGTAGATTCCTCCTACGCATCATGGCGTATGAGCTTTGCCGATGGCTTTGCAGCAACGGAAGATTCTGCATTCATGGTAACGGAATACGGTGGAATTGCAATTTTAAACAAAGGCATACAGGGTAAAATAAGCAATATGGAAACTTGGGGCTATCATGAGAAGGTAGAAAGTGAAGAAGAGTTCATAGACCGCTTTAAAGGTCTTACCGACGCCATAAGAAATCTCCCATATTGTCGAGGTTACTGTTATACACAGCTAACAGATGTAATGCAAGAAGTGAACGGTCTACTAACTCCTGATAGAGTTCCTAAAATAGACCCTCAAATAATCGCAAATATAAATATAAATCCGCAGGGGTATTAGATGTTAATAGCTGCTGAAGCGGCTATAATATAAAGGAGGTCATAAAATGACAAAAAAATTATCTCTAGTTCTAATTCTTGCGCTCATGCTAGGCATGTCAGCGCAGGCGTTCGCAGCGCCGGTAGAAATTGACTATTGGTCGGTATTTACAGGTGCGGACGGTGCAACTATGCAGGGAATGGTGGATGCCTTCAACAATTCCCAAAACGAAGTATTTGTAAACCATACGCCCATGACGGCAGATGATCTGTATCAAAAAATACCGCTTGCGGTACAGACAGGTTCCGGCGTACCGGATGTGGCAATTGTACACATTGAGCGTATACCCATGTTCGTAAAACAGGAAATGATATATCCTGTTGATTTCTTAATGGAAAACGGTATTGAGGAAGAAAACTATATTCCCTCAGCATGGGAGCGCACAGATATTGAAGAAGAGCATTACGGTGTTCCTCTTGATGTACATGGTTTTGTAACCTATTATAATAAAGACCTGTTCGATAAGTATGATTTGAACAGCTTCGTTGAAGACGGTTACCTCACCTTTGATGAAATACCCGCCTTAGGCGACAAGGCAAGGGAAAATGGCTACGAAGGCAAAATATTCGGTTTAACATGGTTCCGTGCACAAATGCTCAGCTATTATGCACAGCTTAACGGAAAACTAACTGAAGATGGTACAAACCCAAGCTTCAACAACGACGATATGAAAAAAGTCTATCAAACTATTAAGAACCTGCATGATAGTGGATACACAACCTTAAAGGGCGATGATCCCCTACAGCTGTTCCACTCAGGAGATCTGCTTGTATGGCCAGAAGGTATATGGATGAAGGAAGGCGTAAGGCTGGCAGGAATCAACTACGGAATGCTGGCATCAGCATGTTTCTCACCCGATGTATGCGCAAACTGGATGTCCTCCCATAACTTCGTGCAGTTTGCAGATGAAGAAAGAACCGAGGAAGAAGATATAGCTGTTGCTAAGTTTATCAATTTCATGGGAGAAAACTCACTTACATGGGCAGTAAACGGCGGACAAGTTCCTGCACATGTTTCAATAAACGATGTAGAAGAATTTGGCGATCTGCATCAGGCTTTCTTGGCGGATCCGGAGCGCGGTGATGAACTAGCGATATACTACTATCTCTACTGGGGTATATTCGATACGGCTTTCTCACGCAACGGCTGGGAGCCGATATTCGGCACAATGTCCATAGAAGAAGCACTCAACCAAGCAGAACAAGAGGTACTCGACGGTATTAAAGCACTTGAATAAACTAGATTTATAGCGGCGAGGCAACTAATTGCCTCGCCAAAAAATTCGGAGGTGAAATTTGTGCGAACCAGAGTAGCAGCTTTGTTTGCAGCAGCTTTTCTTGTGGTATTCTTTCTAAGTTCCATAACTGCATCCCTTACAGTAAAAGAAATAGAAGCAACAGCAGAGGTATCAATGGGCAGCATAGTTTTTTCACTGTCAAGCCCTTCGGTACTGATGCTACCAGTATCTTTATTTGCTATGTTGCTTGCTCTTATTTCATATTTGAGGAATAACAAATCAGCAGGAAGTCTATTTTCTCTTATTGCTGCATTGTTCTTCCTCTTGTTCATGATATTTTATACTAGAGAAACAGCAAATGATAGCTTATATAGAATTCTCGCTGAAAAAATCAAGGAAGCAGGTATCAAGTTTCGGAAAAGAGATGTGGGTAACATTGATGTTGCTTATTCTATAAACTGCTTCATCACCTTAGCTCTAGGTTTTTTGGCATGTATTATTGGTATGCCAAATATATCCACTCAAGTAAACAGACGAACACTTAGAAAAAACCTGCTACCTTACGCCTATGTAGGACCACACATATTCTTGTTTGTCGTTTTCTTTATCACGCCCGCGATATACGGGGTATATGCCGCATTCACAAAATGGGATATGTTTGGGGATCCGGTATGGATAGGTATTGAAAACTTCAGAGTATTGTTTACTGAAAAGGGCAACACATACTACAATCAACTTAGAAATGGTCTGTTAAATACATTTAAGTTTGTGCTATATAGCGTGCCTTTCTGCATACTAGTTCCTCTGTCACTAGCACTGGCCTTACAGGAGAAGCCAAGGGGAAATAAATTTTTCCAAGCAATTTATTATTTACCTGCTCTAATGTCAATAACAACAGTAACCCTTGCATGGAGATATATGTTTTTTAAGTCATACGGTGTTATGAACAACTTCTTCATGTCGCCATATGATTGGTTTACACCGCCTTATTCTTGGATAATGCTTGTAGTTGTTACCGTTTGGTGGGTTAACGGAGGCACCATGGTAATATATCAAAGCGCACTTGCATCTATACCTATAGAACAGTATGAAGCGGGCTCTGTTGACGGAGCCAATTCCTGGCAGAAGTTTATATACATCACCTTACCGGGTATGCGCTATCCGCTTATGTATACTCTTATAACCACTGTAATTGCGCAGTTCAATATATACGGACAACCGCTTATTTTAACAGGCTACTCAAACCAAGAAGCAAATGCGGTACTGTTGATGTACGTTTATGACAATGCGGTAAGAAACCAAGTTGCAGGCATTTCCTCCGCAATGGCTTTGATACTCGGCATGTGTATTATGCTAGTTTCGTTCTTTCAGATGCGTGTACTACGCAGACAAGAGATCCATTAAAGGAGGTTGATAAAAATGCGTTTTAAAAGCCCAAGCAGAGCAGTAGCCACGATATTCTTAGTTTTTCTTGCGTTTTTCTGGTTAATGCCTATAATTTGGCTTATGCTTAACTCCTTCAAAACCGATTCGGATTTCATTACATCATTTAGTAATATTAAAGGTCCAATGGATTATATATCTAGGCTTGTACCAAGAAATTTCACCTTTATAAACTATATAGAAATCTTCGTAGGCGGGGAAACAGCCAATACAACAGCTAACATGTATACCATGTTCAAAAATAGTATTATAGTAGCATTTTCCCAAACGGCAATAGTATTGATAGTTACATCGCTTTCCGGTTTTGCGTACGAAAGGTTGCATTTCCCCGGAGGCAATGCTTTGTTTTGGACACTAATGTACATTTCAATGTTTCCAAACGCAGTGTCAGTGCTGCCGCTTTTTAAGATTTCCAACTCTCTTGGCTGGGTTAACAGTCTACACGCCCTAATATGGCCAGGCACTGCAGGAATGTTTAATATATTCCTTATAAGGAATTTTCTAAAGGGAATACCTAGAGATTTTGACGAAGCAGCATATATAGACGGCGCAAGCAGTTTCCAAGTATATCTGAGGATAATCTTGCCTACAATAAAACCTGTACTCATAGTTGTTGCGCTATTTGCATTCAATGGCGCATGGAACGACTTCCTTTGGCCTTCAATAGTAATGACGGATGTTAACTCCCAACCTATAACCCCTGGTCTTAGACTTTTGATGGGACAATATGAGCAGAAGTGGGCACACCTTATAGCTTCAACTGTTGTAAGTATAGTACCGCCGTTTTTGATTTATCTGGTGGCACAAAAATATTTCCTTCAAGGAATATCAATAAGTGCAGGTGTAAAAGGCTAAAACGTTCTTTTCACGATTGCATAATGGTTGAGCACCAAAATAATTTCGGATTACTTGCCGGATACAAGCTCTCTGGTTTGTATAATAAAAAGCGGTTTAGCCACTTAAACTAGACCGCTTTTAATATGTCGCACTTGCGACAATGTGTTTTATTACTTGATTTCAACCTTTGCGCCAACTTCTTCAAACTGCTTGGCGATTTTGTCGGCTTCTTCCTTGGTAACGCCTTCTCTGATTGCCTTGGGAGCGGATTCAACGAATTCCTTCGCCTCTTTAAGACCAAGACCCGCTACTACTTCGCGTACAACCTTGATAACCTTTATCTTCTGGTCGCCAACGCCTACGAGTACGACGTCAAAGTCGGTCTTTTCTTCTTCTTGGGCGGGGGCTGCGCCACCAGCGGCGGGAGCGGCTGCTACTGCTACGGGAGCGGCTGCAGACACGCCGAATTTTTCTTCGAGTTCTTTTACCAGTTCGGACAGTTCAAGCACTGTCATGTTTTCGATTGCAGATAGAATTTCTTCACGTTTCATTTAAATTTTCCTCCATAATTTTTAATTTAATTTTGCCTATGCGGCTTCTTTTTGCTCCTTAACTGCGTTTAGCGCATATAGCAAGGAGCGGAGCGTGGCGCTTAGCACGCCTACGAAATTGCTGATGGGAGCATTCATGCTGCCGAGCATTTTTGCGATAAGCTCTTCGCGGCTGGGAAGCTTGGATAGGGCTATTACGCCATTTTCGTCGATATAGCGTCCCTCGACTATGCCGCCTTTAATCTGCATCTTCTTGGCGTTGTCTTTGTTTTCTGATAGGAAATCAGCTACAACCTTTGCGGGGCTAACCGCATCGCCAAACGCAAATGCAGACGGACCTGCAAGCTTTTCTTCAATTTCAGGGATATTTAAATCCGCTATAGCCCTTTTGACCAGTGTGTTTTTAAGCACTCTATAATCTACATTGGCTTCCCTGAACTTTACGCGAAGTTTTGTAATTTCCTCAACTGTAATGCCGCTGAAACTTACAACTACTACGCTTTCGTTATCGTTGAAAAGCTGTTTGATTTCCTCGACCGCCAGCTTTTTTTGTTCTAGATTGCTGGACATTTGTTCACCTGCTTTCCGGCTAAAATAAAACCCTTGTGCTAGGCACAAGGGCAGAAAATACACGCTGCTTGTACCTCGGCGGGCGGTTTCCCTTTACATGCATATAGCATACCTGCTGTCTTTGGCACCGGCTTTAAGCCATTGGTAATCTACCACAATTGTTTTAGAATGTCAAATTTTTTTTTGCGATGTTTACTAAACTTTTTTATAACGTAGCCTTTTATGAGTAGATAAAAGAATTTTCACATTGAGTTTAGATGTAATATTGGGTATACTGGCTTTACAGGAGGTGCGTTATGGAGGAGCTTAAAAGGGCGGTACTTGAAAAGGGCATTGTGGTGAGCAATGACATATTAAAGGTAGATATGTTTTTAAACCATAGAATAGATACTAAGCTTGCACTGGCTATGGGGAATTATATTGCGGATTATTTTAGAAACAAAAGACCTAATATAATACTTACAATAGAGGCTTCTGGCATTGCCATAGCCATAACAACCGCAATTGCGCTTGGAAATATTCCGGTAGTATTTGCAAAAAAGGCTGCGGCAAGCAATCAGGGCACTGACAGGCTGCATGCTAATGTACACAGCTTTACTAAGAATAAGGATTATGCGGTTAGCGTTGAGCGCGATTATTTACCAAACGGCAGCCGCGTACTTATAGTGGACGATTTTCTTGCAAATGGAGAAGCTATGAGAGGATTAATCAAAATTACCGAATACGCAAATTGCACACTATGCGGAGCTGCGGTTGCTATAGAAAAGGCTTTTCAAAGCGGCGGAAGAGAGCTTCGCAACCAAGGCGTGGATTTACTTAGTTTATGTAAAATAAAAAGCATTGAAAATGGCAAGATTGTGCTTGAAGATTAATGTCTTTCTTGCCAACTTAAATCAAACAAGTCAACAACTAAAGTGTATGTGTATATTCGGAATAGCTTTTGTTATTCAAAAACGTAACATTCTATCTGCACAACCCTCACTCGAATATAGTTCGGCACATATCGAATGTTTAGCGTAGTTTTGTCATTATTAGTTCGTATATTGTGCGACTTTTTCATTTTTACCCCTTGCAACATTCATAATTCTAATCTATACTTAATACATCTTTTCTTGCTAGATTCACGCATGAAAGATTTATCATTTGGCGAAAGCCAAAAAAAATGGAGGCTATCATGTTCAAAAAAACTCTCTCTCTGTTCCTAAGCATGGTAATGCTTATAAGCTTGGCTGCTGTACAGGTACATGCAGTTATGCCTGCAGTATCCAAGGAAGATCTTAAAGTCGGTGCCGTATTTATAGGCCCCAGCGATGACGGTTTTACAGGCGCACATTATAACGGCATTGAAAAAATGAAAGAAGCCGTAGGTCTTAGTGACGAGCAGATTCTATACAAATTTAACGTACCCGAAAATTCCGAATGCGAAAGCGCCATGCGCGAACTTGTTGACAAAGGCTGCCAGATTATATTCGGTAACTCATGGGGCTACATGAACTATATGGAAGAACTTGCAGAAGAATATCCCGACGTAGTGTTCTCCCACTGCTCCGGTTACAAAAATAACGGAGTAAACTTCAACAACTATTTTGGCCGCATATATCAAGCACGTTACCTTTCAGGTATAGCTGCCGGTCTTAAAACCACCACAAATAAAATAGGTTATGTAGGCGCTTGGCCGGACAACGCCGAAGTAAACGGCGGTATAAATGCTTTTGCGCTTGGTGTACAATCCGTAAACCCGGATGCAGTAGTATATGTAAAATTTATCAACAGCTGGGGAGACCCAACCCTTGAAAAGCAGACAGCTGAAGCGCTTCTCGCGATTGACTGCGATGTTATCGCCCAGCACGTGGACAGCTCAATGCCGCAGGTTGCAGCGCAGGAAGCCGGCAAATTCGGCTGCGGCTACAATACAGACATGACAGCCGTTGCTCCCGATGCACACCTTACCGCCCCCGTTTGGAACTGGGCAAGCGTATACACAGCAGAAATTGAGGATTTAATTAACGGCGTATGGGAACCCGTAAACTATTTCTACGGTCTTAAAGAGGATATGGTTGATATATCTCCCCTTTCAAAGAACGTTGCTGAAGGCACCGCTGAAAAAATAGAGGAAGCACGTGAAAAAATCGTATCCGGTGAGTGGGATGTTTTCACAGGCCCAATTTACAATCAGGATGGAGAAGAAGTACTCAAAGAAGGCGAAACCCTATCCGACGCTGATATTACCGGCACTTTCATGGTAGAGCTGCTTATTAAAGGTGTAAAAGTAGAGTAATTATTATATGTTCTGGCTGCTGCAAATGCAGCAGCCTTTTTTATAAAGGAGCGTTTAATGCAAATAGAAGACCGCCCCGCAGTGATAGAACTTAAAAACCTATCTAAAAGCTTTGGCAGGGTTAAGGCTAACGACGATATTAGCCTTAAACTGTACTCCAGCGAAATACTGGCATTGCTTGGTGAAAATGGTTCAGGAAAAACAACTCTTATGAACATGCTATCGGGCATATACCAACCCGACAGCGGTAGCATATTGTTAAATGGCGAAACAGTTAAAATAAACTCCCCCAAAGATGCCATAAAACTCGGCATAGGTATGATACATCAGCATTTTAAGCTTGTTGATGTTTTTACCGCTGAAGAAAACATAAAACTGGGCAGCCGCGGAAAGGGAGAGAGCATAAGCGCACGTTCACTTGTCCAAAGCCTTAACCTAAACATAGATCTTGATAAAAAAATATACGATATGTCTGTAAGCGAAAAACAGACGGTAGAAGTGCTTAAGGTACTTACAAGAAAGGCTGATATATTAGTACTTGATGAACCAACTGCCGTTTTAACTCCGCAGGAAATAGACACCCTTTTCAATACCCTAAGAGAGATGAAAAAGGCGGGCAAGTCTATAATAATAATCACCCATAAGCTTGAAGAAGTGCTTGCCATTTCAGATAGAGTAGCTGTGCTTCACAAGGGCAGGCTAGTTGATACAGTTAATACAAAGGAAGCTGACAGGTTTTCTCTAACCGAAATGATGGTAGGCAGGCAGGTTGACCTTGATATTAAACGCGCAAAAACAATCCCCGGCGATGTTGTGCTTAGCGTTGAAGGGCTTACAGTGCACGGTAACGAAGGCAATGTAGAGCTTGATAAAATAAGTTTTAGCTTGCGCGCGGGCGAAATACTGGGCGTTGCGGGAATAGCAGGCTCAGGGCAGAAGGCGCTGTGCGAATCCATAGCGGGGCTTCAGCCTGTTACAAGCGGCAGCATATCCCTTTCAGGGCAGCGCATAGACGGTCTTAGTCCAAGACAAATAATAGAACTTGGCATATCCATGGCATTCATACCGGAAGATAGGCTAGGCATGGGGCTAATTAGCAGCATGAATATACCCGATAACCTGCTGCTTAAGACATATAGAGACCAAAAAGGGCTTTTGCTTAAACGTACACAGGCAAGAAAAGAAGCAGAGGAACTTGTAGAGCAGCTTTCTATTGTAACACCCGGTCTTAAAACCCCTGTATCTAAGCTGTCCGGCGGAAATGTGCAAAAAGTTCTGCTCGGAAGGGAGATTAACTTATCCCCCAAGGTATTAATAACCGCTTACCCTGTTAGAGGTCTTGATATAGGCGCAAGCATGACCATATACGACATGCTAAACGAACAAAAAGAAAAAGGCGTATCTGTACTGTTTGTAGGAGAAGATCTTGACGTACTCCTCGCGCTTTGCGACCGCATTATGGTGTTATCCTCCGGGAAGCTAAGCGCCATTGTTGAAAACAGATTTGCGACAAAGGCGCTGCTCGGCATGAAAATGGTAGGTATGACTACCGATAAGGAGGATGAGTATGTCTAGTAGATTCCACCTATATGTATCGCAAAGAGGTGAAGTAAGCAAGGCGCAGGAATACACCATGAGGATACTCGCCCTAGTTGCTGCTCTTATTGCAGGGGGCGTGTTTCTGTTGCTGCTTGGTTTTAACCCCTTTGAAATTTATGCCACCATGCTAAAAGGCGCGCTAAGCACAGAAGGCATGAGGCAGGAAACAGTAAAGCTTATGATACCGCTATGCTTAACTTCTCTTGGCGTAACGCTTGCATTTAAGATGCGTTTTTGGAATATAGGGGCTGAGGGACAGATTTGCGCAGGCGCAATTGCGGCAAGCTATTTTGCATACTTTCATAACCATCTCCCGCAAGGCATATTGCTTAGCGTAATGGCTGTTGCCGCAATTATTGCAGGCGGGTTATGGGGAATGCTTCCTGCATATTTTAAAACCCGCTTTGACACTAATGAAACCTTATTTACGCTTATGCTTAACTATATAATTGGCTTTTTTATAACATATCTAAGAGAAGGTCCTTGGCGCGACCCTCAGGGCGGCTTTGCTGCAACGCCTAGATTTTTAAAGCAGGCACGGCTTCCGCTGGTGAATTTCCCGGGTGTAGGCAATGTACATATAGGCTGGATTGTTATGTTCGTAATACTAATATGGGTATTCTTTTATCTAAGATATACAAAACAGGGCTATGAACTTACCGTTGTAGGCGAAAATATAAACACCGCCAGATACGCCGGTATGCCCGTAAAAAAAATAATAATGCGTACAATGTTTCTATCCGCAGGCATATGCGGGCTTGTGGGAATGCTGCAAGTAGCCGGTCCTGATAGACAGCTTACAGACGCAGTTGCAAACGGCAGGGGCTTTACTGCTGTATCCATAGCTTGGCTTTCAAGGCTCTCCCCTATAGGTATAGCGTTGGTTTCTTTTCTTTTTAGCGTTATGGAAAAGGGCTGCAGCATGATGCAGACAGATTTTAGAATCCCCGCTTCCATGTCTGAAATATTGCAGGGCATAATACTGTTTTGCGTGCTCGGCGGAGAGTTTTTCATCAATTTCCGCATAGGGCGCACAAGGAAGGAGGCATAAGCATGGATTTTAACCATATAATTCTATTCCTATACGCAGCTATACTTGCAGGGGTGCCGTTGCTTTACGGCACACTAGGTGAAATAATAATAGAAAAGAGCGGTAACCTAAACCTTGGCGTTGAGGGTATGATGTACCTTGGCGCAATATCAAGCTTCCTTGCAGCTTACACCTTTGAAAGTGCGTTTCTTGCGATTATAGCAGGCTTTCTAGCAGGAGTGCTAGGGGCGCTAATATATGCCTTTTTAACAGTCAGCCTTAAAGCAAACCAAAACGTAACAGGGCTTACCCTAACAGTATTTGGTACAGGCGTTGCAAACTTTATAGGCGAACGCCTTAAGATGACATCCGAAGCCGGCACTGTAATAGTAAGCGATTCGGTTATACGCTCACTACTTCCTATGAAGCTTGGCGCGCTTAGCGATATACCTGTAATAGGAAAGCTTGTATTTAACCACAGCATACTTACATACCTTAGCATATTATTCGCCATACTTATGAGCCTGTACCTAAACAGAAGCCGTATAGGACTCAACTTAAGGGCAATAGGCGAAAATCCATCAGCAGCTGACGCCATGGGTATAGATGTAAACCGCTATAAATACTTGCATATACTCTTTGGCGGAGGTCTATGCGGGCTTGGGGGAGTATATATTGCGCTTGTAACCTGTGTTGGCAACTGGCAGCCCAATATAATAGGCGGGCAAGGCTGGATAGCCGTTGCGCTTGTAATATTCGCCTCTTGGAAGCCGCTAAGGGCGGTATTTGGCAGCCTTATATTCGGCGCCCTTAGTATGCTAAGGCTATATATGCCAAAGAGCATAATAGATATACCCGCATCAATATTCAACATGCTGCCTTTTGCCGTTACCTGCCTTGTGCTTGTAATATCCAGCATACGCATGAAGAGGGAGAACCAGCAACCTGCCGCCTGTGGGGTGAACTACTTCCGTGAAGAACGATAGTACATTTAATCTGCTCTCATATATAAATGAAAAGCTAAGCGGACGGAACACCCCCTTGCTTGTTGCAATAGACGGAAGATGCGCTAGCGGGAAGACCACGCTCGCCTCCCACCTGCATAGGATGTTCCCGGACAGCATAGTATTCCATATGGATGATTTCTTCCTTCCGCCCTCTATGCGCACAAAGGAAAGGCTTAATACTCCCGGCGGCAATGTACATTATGAGCGTTTTTTGTATGAGGTACTCAAGCAGCTGCCAAATAATGCCCCATTTACCTATAATAAATATAGCTGCATGACAAATAGCTTAACAGCCGTACAGGCATACCCCGCAACGCTTAACATAATAGAGGGCGCATACTGTATGCACCCCACATTGGTTGATTTTTATGATGTCAAAATATTCCTTGATATTCTGCCCTCACTACAGCAAAGCCGCCTTATTAAGCGTGAAGGCGAGGAAGGCTTTATAGCTTTTAAGGATAGATGGATACCGCTTGAAGAAAAATATTTATCCCACTATAAAATAGATGAAAAGGCAGATTTTGTACTTAGCGCACACGCCTAATCAAGCAATGTTACATTAAATATATACCTTGTTACATAAAGCCAGTACTCTTTATATTTACCTGCATATTTATATAGCGCTTTAAGCTCTTTATACATGAGTTTTTTTGTGAGTATGTTGCGAGGCAGCCTATATAGGGTTGTCCATGTCTGACCTGATATATTCCAAATATGGTTATACATACAAAAGGGTACTATTTTTACGTTGTTTACATAATAATTGTAATGTACATTAAAAACAAAATCCTCTCCCCATGCAATATTAGCGTTAAATGAGAGATTGTTTTTTGCAATTATATCCCTTTTATACAGCTTATTCCAGAGTGCGCTGTAATAAAAAGAACCGGGATAGCGTACATACCTTGCAAGAAATTCATCCCTGCCAAGCGTTTTTTCCTTATCAATAAGCCCTCTCTCGCTTACCTTATCGCCCATAAGCATATTGAACTTACCTATAAGCAAATCGCAATCTCCTATTGAATCTACCGCATGGCTTATGGCGCCTTTACAAATGGTATCGTCCGAATCGGAAAAGAATATATATTCGCCCGTAGCGCTTTTAAGGCCTAAGTTCCTTGCATCGCCGGGACCGCCGTTTGGTTTATCAAGCACTATGAAGTTAGGCTTATCTTTAGCCATTTCATGTAATACTTCAAGGCTATTGTCCTTACTGCCGTCATTTACAGCAATAAGCTCTATATTGCTGTAATCTTGGTTGAATACACTGGCTATGCTATTATCAAGGTGTTTTTCCGCATTATACACCGGCATAATTACGCTTACTTTAGGCTTCAATCTTACCCCTCCTATATTAGAGTATATAGCGTTTAAGGTCGGTCTTTCTTGCTTTTTTAACGTGCTCCAGTACATAGTTTTCACTTATATTAAGCTTAACATCGGGCATATCATCGCCACCTGCATTAAAAGATATATCTTCAAGCAGCTCTTCAAATACGGCGTGCAGACGCCTTGCGCCTATATCTTCCCCTTCTGTGTTGGCATTATACGCAGCTTCAGCTATCGCGTAAAGGGCATCATCATCAAATGTTAAGTGTACCTTATCTACCTCAAGCAGCGCCTGATATTGGCGCGTAAGTGCGTTATCAGGCTGAGAGAGTATGCGAACAAAATCTTCCTTTGTTAGGGGGTTTAGGTTTACATGCACGGGGAACCTACCCTGAAGCTCCGGTATAAGGTCGCTCACCTTAGAAATATGGAACGCACCCGCTGCAATAAACAGCATAAAATCCGTACGTACAGGACCGTATTTGGTATTTACGGTTGAGCCTTCAACTATGGGGAGTATATCCCTTTGCACGCCTTCCCTAGATACATCAGCTCCGCTTGCAAGGGAGCGGCCGCAAATCTTGTCTATTTCATCTATAAATACTATGCCATGTTCCTCTGCACGGCTAACCGTTTCCTGCTTTACACTGTCTTCATCTATAAGCTTGTCGGATTCCTCCTCTATGAGGATTTTACGCGCGTCTTTCACTTTCATGCGGCGCATTTTAGTGCGCTTTGGCATCATGCCGCCCATCATATCGCCTACGCTTATAG
>DUQK01000025.1 GCA_012837835.1 Christensenellaceae bacterium
ATATTAGTTTCGAACAATTTGTATCGCTATTTAATAGTTATAAAATATTTAACGGCTAAAAACAATAGGCCACATGCAACTGTAAATGTTTAGTTATAGGTAGGGTAGCATTAGTTAAAATGCTATTCTGCCTTTTAAAAGTATGGTATACATTCCTGAGAGAGATTGGATATGTTCCCGTATACCGATAGTGCCAAAAGCGAAGTGGATATGTTTCCGAGAACGGACGTACTCAAATGACATTCATTCTGTCCTCTCCAGCCACGCAAGCATTGCCTTATTATCTGAATTATTCATTCTTTCAATAACAGCTTTTTCATCTTCTACAGTAAAACCGTCCCATTCTTCTGGATATCTCATTATAAATTCAGTTTCACCGGATGCTTTATATAGATAGTCCAGCATAGCTTTGCTATCCTCTTCTTTAGGGCTGCGAATTGTTGCAATTCTGCCGTCTTTAAGCTTAAATTCAAAACTATCTATAACCATATTATCCCCCCATAATACTAATCTTTGCTGCATAAAGCAGTTTCAATAATATACTCTTTTTTTATTGTATATACAATTTTAAAGCCTGATTTTTAATTTTCACGCCTCACGCCTTGAATGATAATTAGCTTAAAGTAACCGCTAAAACCACTCCAAACTTAAGATACTCAAAGAAAAAGCTTGATACCTTAGCTACCGCTACGGCATTAAGCCTTTTCCCAATAATCTTTGCTTAGCGCAAAACTATTTTTGTATGTTTTACAGGCTTATAACCACGCCCGTTTAAAATGAACGCAGTTTTAAGGCATCATTGTGGTACCACCGTCAACACCTATCGTCTGACCGGTGACAAAGCGGGAATCCTCGCTGGCAAGGAACATCACAACGGGCGCAATGTCGGTGTCGGGATCGCCAAGGCGAGGAATCGGCTGAGGAGCGACCGCCTCTTCATATAGTTCCGGGTAAGCTTCCTTCCACAACCTGCTTGCTTCGGTCAATGCGCCGGGGCAAATAACGTTGCAGGTTATTCCGAAGCTACCAAGTTCTGTGGCACATACACGGGTAAGACCGCGTATAGCTTCTTTCTGAGAGCCAAGAGCAGAGAAAGTTGCCATACCATTTACACCTGTCGCGCTGGCTGTGTTTATAATACGACCGTAACCTTGCTGCTTCATGTAGGGAATAGTGTATTTAGTGCAAAGGAAAGTGCCGAAAGCGCCTGTGTACCAGTTAATCTTAAACATTTCAATAGTGGTATCCTCCGTGACGGTGGATAAAGAGCTTTTGTCCGCTCCCTGAGCGTTGTTGATTAGAATGTCAATTTTTCCATATGTTTCCACGGTCTTTTCAACCATGGCTTTTACTTCATCTTCTTTGGATACATCGCATTTAACGAATAGTACATCATAGCCTAGTTCGCGCATTTCCTGCTCGCAAGCCTTACCCAACGGTTCACTGTACTCCGCTATGACAACTTTGCAACCCTCGCTGCCAAGCGCCTTTACGTACGCCTTTCCAAGACCCATACCGCCACCTGTTACAATAGCGACTCTGTTTTCAAACCTCATTGTTTTGTCTCCTTTACTATATTTTCTATGTTGCACTAAGCAATATATTTATTACAAATTCTTAAACAAAAGTATACCGTTTAATGTTGGTATTAATTGCGTTTCTTTTTTTCTGCTATCTGATGATACAGGAAGGATCAGGTAGTGTCAATAATTTTATTCTTTACTACATAAAGCAGTGTATCATAATATACTCTCTATTATTTATACATACAGTTCAAAACCTAAGCTTTTATGCATAAACACTGCATTTTTTTAATTATTGTGTGTTATGATATTAAGCATATATAAGTCTGTGTTGTTTGTACGGTAACGGAAATAATTATCTACTAACCCAATCCTCTTTATGTATAACAGTAAAAACGGAAACTTCCTCGGTACCGTACCTTGTTGTATATTCCCTATCGCATACATATTTAAAACCCAGTTTTTCGTTTACACGCCTTGATTGATTATTTCTCTTAAAGTATCCGCAAAATACCGCGTCTAGCTGAAGAGTGTCAAAGCAAAAACTTATAACCTTAGAAACCGCCTCTGGCATTATACCTCTTCCCCAATAATCGCGGCTTAATGCATAGCCTATCTCTCGGCACCTTAAAGGTTTATACTTTTCGCCTGCGTAATCCTCATTATAACGTTCTATTCCTATTGAGCCTATTACCTTGCCTGATTGCTTGTATACAACAGCCAAGGTTTTTTTGCCGCTCATAAACATATCCAGTACTTCTTTTGATTCTTCTATGGATTTATGATGAGTCCAGCCCGCCATTTCCCCAACGCCCGGAACTTTGGCGTATTCATTAAGGTCTTCAAGGTCTGTTTCCTTAAAAGGTCTTAGTATTGTGTTTTCTGTTTCAAGCTGTACGCCTGTAATATCTATAGGTACATTCATTTTTTATTCCTACTTAAAAATTATTCTTTCTACTACATAGGGTAGTGTGCATAATATACTATTTTTAACTTGTATATACAATGCCCTGTCTTAAGCGCTATATAGCGTAATTAAGCTCCTTAAGAAGCTTTACACCCATAACAGTTGCGGGTATGCGATAGCTCGGGGCAAGGTTAGATAGTATTACAACCGCATTGCCGGTACTTAGGCTTATACCTATATAAGAATTATAGTTTCCCGTGCCGCCGCTGTGCCATATTATACCGTTACTATTATCTATTGCAAAGCCCATGCCCATTTCATCTATATTGATATCCAATAACTTGTATTTTGCGTTGCTTGTTTCAACTTTAATTAGCCCATCACAACAGGCGTATATATGAGGGTCTTTATTTATAAGCATATCTGCATATTTAAGCATATCCTCTATATTTGATACTATGCCTGAGCCTGCGGGTATGTACGCATCGCCCTCTTGCCATTCCCAGTAGTTTTTAAGGTCTCCCTCTGTGTGCAATAGCCCTGTATTAAAAAGCCCCAAGTCCTCTTTAACGAAGCTGTTAAATATGCTTTCATAATCCTTATTATAAACATTTTCAAGCACCAAACCCAGCACAGCATAGCCGAAATTAGAGTACTTAAAGCCGTAACTATCCTTATCCATATTAAGGCTGCTTACTCTTTTTAGCGCCATATCCTTTGTTATGCCGTAATAATCATTCCTGCCTTTTAGGAAGTTCATAATCATGGGGCTTTCAAAATAATAGCCCTTATAGCCTGAAGTATGCGTTAGCAGCTCCTTTATAGTGGGATATGCCTTGTCTTTTGGCAGAGAGAGATAATTATCTATAGTAGCATCTATACTTATTTTGCCCTCTGTAATCGCTTTATTTACCATAGCCGCTGTTAAAGTTTTTGTTACGGAGCCTATTTCGTATGTATATAATTTTTGGGGCAGCTCCTGCGCGTTTTTGCCATATACCTTGTATGAAGGCTTGCCGTTTTTTATTATACCTACGGTTATAACGGCTTCGCTATTATCCTTAGTTGTATACTCAAGCGTATCCATAAAACTCATGCCCGGTATTTTGCTCATATTATATCTACCATACAGCGCAAAGCCGCCTATTACAAGCGTTATGCACAGAATAATCACAAGTATTATTATAAGTACTTTTTTTCTTTTGTTTATTTTTGCCATACTACCCTCCGTATGCCTAATATACCGCTACCTTTATTGCAGTACATACACCGTTGTTGCAGCTGCTTTCAGATACGCTGCAGGCAGCTATGCCAAGTGTAATATCAGAAAGCGATTTGAGAGTTATTTTATCCCCCGCTTTAGATAGCGGAACCAGCACCTCTATGCTTCCGTCCGCATTTATTTTTGTATACATAAACAGGTTTACAGGCGTAATAATAGTGTGCGAAGCGCCAAGAGCATTATTTATATTGTCCAAACAATTTGAATGGTTTTCTCCGTTATTATAAAAAAAGTCGAACATCTCTTTTCTACAGCATGGGTGGATTAAATCATGCTCGCCCACATCGTCATATACTACCTTAAACATAGGCTTATATTTGTTTGAATATATAATATCCCCTACATTTAGCCTAAGCGATTCATTGCAGTCTATAGTAACTCCGGGGGATAAAAATTCTGTGGAATCATCTTTCATTTCAGCAAAAAAATCCACCACCTGCCCGCCTTCTATATCTATTATATCTATACTCTGCCCCTTATTTACATCTATTTTAATGCCACTGCATGGGTTTATTATATATTCTTCCATAGTAAATCTCCTTAATACTACTTACTAAAACACATATATTATAGGCATAGTTAGTTAGGTTAATATAGCTCTTGCAAAATGCGTATACTATATAAAAGCACTGCCATAATATATCAAAAAAATACTATCTATATACGCATATCTCTGTTTATGCTGTCTATATCATCTGATGTCTTTTTTGTGCTTTCCCTAAGACTTTCCTGTATTTTGGCGGCGTCTTCCACTGCTTGTTTAAGCTTTATATTTGCTTCTTCCATAAAAGCGGCATCGCCCTTGTTTTCCTGCATAGATTTAGCTAGCAGGTTTATTTCTTCAGTTTTTTGTTTCATCTGTTCCATTGCGGTAATGTTCGCTTTCCTTTGGCTTTCAAGCGCGGTTTTTTGCTTGTCAAGCCCGGAAGCAAGCGCAGTCTGCCTTTGCCACAGGGGAAGGGTTTGGGTTAGTATTATATTTATCTTTTCTGCTATTTTTGTGTTGTTATCCTTTAATATGCCCATCTGCACAGCCATTTGCATAGCCATAGTGCGGGATAGGCGTAAATTATGCAGCCGCTTTTCAAGGCGGGATATTGCTATTTGCCTTTCCGCAGCTTTATTTTGCGCCATAATATCCCCGCTTTTTTCTTGCGTTGCTTCTTTTTTAGAATAATCTATAACAGCTTCGCCTGCTGCTATATATTTTTCAAGTCTGCGCAGCTCACTAAGGTTTTCAATGTACAGCTTTTCCATTATTGCGTTATCTTTAAGTAGCTCTATGCGCATTATGTCTAGCTCGCCCGCTAGGCTGTATATGGCGTTTTGCATATCATCAAAGCGTTTTTCGTACCTTGAAAAGCTGCCCGGCAAAAACCTTGCTAAGCCCTTTGGCGCTCCTGCGTCTACAAGTTCGTCAAATATTTTGAGAAGCTCATTTATAATATCCGCACTTCTTTCCGCGGTATCTGTATTCATTCTGCGAAGAAGCCTGTTAGATATATCCGATATGCTGTTTTGAGCGCCTGAAGCAAAGCGTATTATAGAATTAGGCTCGTCAATATTAAGCCCTGAGGCTATTTGCGCTATTTCTTTTTGTTCGTCCACACTGAAAGGGCGAAAATCCTTAACCATATTACTCCAACGCTTTAATTATTTTAAGCATAACAGATGATGAAGGCATCTGTATTATGCCCGATAATGATTCCGCTACCCCGCTTACCTTAATTTTTGAGGTATCAGACACTACTCCCGTTCTAAAGCCGTGCCCTTCCCATGCAATCTTTTGTATTTCGCTGTCCATCATGGCATCTACTACTCGCCTGCCGTTATCAGATAGAGCTATATACACATGGCTAGACCATACTGTAGGCACGGGGTATATCATAACCACATCGTCCTTTATGGCATTATAATCATCAGGATTGGTATTGGCAAATTCTATAAGCTGGCTCTCATAGCCCGCAACAAGGGGACGCGCGCTTACGCCAAGCTTTAAGAATTGGCTAAACAAATCCGCTGAGCTGCTCTCCGTAAAGCCAAGCCTGCCTATTATGGTTTTAAGGCGGGGGATAATTGCGTCTACCTCGCTTTCCTGCACCACGCTGCCGCCGTTTAGCATATTGGCTAAAAGCCCAGTAAACATATTGCCGGAGTTTGATTTTGCGGGGTTTGTAGTGTGCACTACCACGGTATCATACAGATTAACGCCTATATCCTTCCACTTGGTAACATTTTCAAGCACGGGCATGAATTTTTCCATATCCATATAGTATACGCCGTCTTTCTGGTACACATAGCCGCCTTTTATAAGCGGTTCCACAACCATTTTGCGGCTGTATATAACTATGGGGGTGTTGAATATAATCTCGCTCTGCTTTGGCTTGCCGTAGGTTTTATCGTACAAGTCAAGCGCGGTTTGGCTTGAAGGCCAAAGGTAGTCAAAACCCGTATGCTCCGCCCTTATCATATCGTATGAGCCGGCTTTGCGGTAATCAAGCTTAATGGAGTATTTTTTATCCAGTATCTTTTTAACCTGCTCGTCCTCAACTAAACCTATCTTTTCTCCCCCTATATAGCCCTTTATAAATACTTCTTCCTGTTTATTGCTCTTATACAGACCGTATACGGAAGATATTATTATTACCACAAGCAGCAGTATTAAACCCTTATATCTTGTTTTCATACTATCCCTCCAAGCTTTCCTCCAGCATTTTTATATCCGCCTCAACATCCATAAGCTCGTTTCGCATAAGACGGCTGAACTGTTTTGTAAATGCATCGTACAGTATATCCATGCCCCTTGATGTCTTTTCGGATAATTCCTTAATTTCTGCACTCCCGGGGTTGGAAGTTTCAAGGCGCATGTATTTGTTTAATATATTCTGTCCGGTATCTAAATAATAGGTGAAAAAGCGCCTTGCCTCGGGTATGGACGAGGGATTGTCGTTTAAGTACTTAAGTATACGGCTGCCGAGCTCGTGAAGTTTTTCCGCCTTTTGCTTGATATCCTTATTGTTTATTTTCTGCGCCGCTAAATATATGCTCTGTATATCCTCATGCGCGTCGCTCATCATGCGGTGCATGGTTTCCCCGCCCTTTATGTTTTCTACATTTGTGCTACCTATGCGAAGCACGGGTTTAAGCAGCAGGAACACAGCAAAGTATAGCACTACAGCAATAAGCCCTGCAACAAGAGTGTTCCATTTAAGTACGCTGCTTAATATATAGAAAGCTATAAGCGATATTATTACCGCAATAGTTGTGCGTGTTTTTTCTTTCATATATGCCCCCTAGTTATAACCCTTAGCTTTGCGAAATGCGCTTACAAGGTCGCTAGCTCCGTCAAATACTCTAGCCTGAGTAAGCTTTGCTATTTTGTTAAGCTCCTCTACATCTGCGCTTCCAAATGATATGCTAAATACCGGAACAGGCAAATCCGAAGCTAGGTAATTCTTTTCAAAGTCCTCAAATGTAAGCCTGCCGTTTGCTACGCCGTCTGTCATAAGTATTATTGCGGGGTTATATGCGGATAAATCCACATCGCTCATTATGCTAAGAGCCTTATTAAGCGCCTCATACATAGCGGTTCCGCCCTTGGCGCTTGTCTTTTGCACGGCGTTGTTAAGCTTTTCTATATCCACATTGCCGTTTGCGTATTCTAGGCTTATTATATCGCGAGAGAATAAAAGCACTGCGTTTTTTTCATCTGATGAAGCTTGCAGAAGGTTTTTAGCCGCGTTCTCTTGGAGCAATATTTCGCTCATTGCCTGCCTTAGCTGCTTTAGGGGATTTCCCGACATAGAGCCGGAATAGTCAAGCACATATACGGTAAACGAAGGCTTTCTGAACTCTGTCTGGTATAGACCGAGCGCTTTTGTAAGGGTATCGGGAGCCGGCATTCTTATGGGGCTAATTACTATATCCGCTTTAGCGCCGGGGTTTTTATCCCAAAGTTTGCGGTTTTCGTCCGCTATGCCTTTAAAGCCCGTGCGCCTGCCGTAGCTCTGTATCTCCTTTTGTATTTCGGGGGACATTAAATAGTTTTTAAGTTTAAGGAAATTTTCTTCCTTCTTGCTGTCGCCCTTATCTATATAGCCAAGAGGCGCGTCTGAAATGCTAAGCCCATCATAGGGGTATACTATGTACAGCTCTTCCCTGCCCTGTTTGCGCAACTCTTCATTTGTAGTAAGTATAAGCGATTCATAGTTTACCATGGCGTCAAAATCGCCCTCTAAAAATAGGGTTTTAAGCCACTCTGAAGAGCCGGAAGAGCGGTCTACCCCGCCAAGCAGCGCCTTTATGTCGCTTTTAAGCTGGGGCGATGAAAGCATGTCTTCCGTAATCATTTCGGGCGAACCTAGAAGCGCATAAAGGAAACCTATGTATGCCGAGCAGCCGGAGTTAGACTGCGTTGCGCTTGTCATGCAGAATTTAAGCTCCCCTGAGCGTATTTTGGCAAGTATTTCCCTAACGGAAACATCTCCCTTTGTAAAGCCCAGTTTTTCCGCAAGCGACTGCCTTATGCCAAATACTACCGGAGTAATGGATACGGATTCCGTGTGCTTAACTACATGGTTTACATCGCCTATGCTTATCCACATGCTTGAAGCAGGCCAAACGGCATCGTAGGCTATGTCCTTTTTGCCAAGTTCTCTTGCTATATCTACACTGCCTTGGTACTTCATATGAAGGCTGATTTTATTTTCGCGGCTAAAGCGCTCAAGTATAGGTTCAAGCTCTTTATTTTCAGAGCCTGAAACTATATACAGCTCATCTTTCCATGTGGCATTTCCAAGCCCTGCGTTTTGAGCGCCATTAGGCTCGTCCTTTTTGTTTATATAAGAAAAAACATTTGAAACCAATATAAACAGGAACACCAATATTATCATGTTCCTTGTGGTTTTTTTCATAACTCTCTCCCCCTTAAAATAAACCTTTCCATATATATGATACAGTGCATAGCGGTTGTTTCATGTGAAGTTTATGTAAAATCCATGTGAAGTTTGCATGAGTAATTGCAGTTTAGGCTTTTGGGTGCTACTATCTACATGGAGGTTGTTATGACAGAAAAACTTTACTATAAAGATGTGTATATTAAAAATTTTACGGCTACTGTTATTAGCTGTGAAAAAGAGGGCAATAGCTATACAGTAGTGCTTGATAGAACTGCTTTTTACCCGACAGGCGGAGGACAGCCACATGACACGGGCTACATATATTACGGCGATAAAAAGATAGAAGTTACAGATGTAAATGAAAAGGACGGCATAATATATCACACTACAAACGAGCCAATACCGAAAGGCGAAAATATAAGCGCTGAAATAGACTGGGATAGGCGTTTTGACCATATGCAGCAGCACGCAGGCGAGCATATGATGGCGGGCTGCATATATAACCTTTTTGGCGGGGTAACGCAGGGGCTGCACCTTGGAAAAGAGGTTTCAACAATTGATGTACTTATGCCGGATGGCAGAATGCGCCTGAATGACGATGAAATATATAAACTTGAAACCCTTCTTAATGATAGAATACAGACAGACGCACCCATACGCTGCTTTTTCCCAAGCAATGAAGAATTAAAAACCCTACCCTTAAGAAAACCCCCAACAGTAGATGAAAACATAAGGGTAGTTGCCGCGGGAGATTTTGAAATGGTGCCCTGCGCAGGCACGCACCCCACAACCACAGGGCAGGTAGGGCTTGTAAAGGTGCTTTCTACCACTCCATCAAAAGGCTTTATGAGGGTAAGCTTCATAGCAGGCAAAAGGGCTGTTAAGTATTTTATGGATTTATATATATCTTCAAGCGAAGCCGCGGTAAAATTAAGCTGCGGGCATGAAGCGCTGCCAAAGGCTGTAGATAAATTACAGCAAGACATAAAAAACCTTAAGGAAGAGCTTGTTATCTACCAGAAAAAGGAAGTAAATTTTTTAGCTGATAAATTGCTTAATAGCGCAGAAGTATTGCCGCACGGCAGGCTTATAGCAGAAAAGCTTCCTGATGAGTTTACCTCTCTTAAACAGCTTGCAATACTGCTTGCAGAAAATGATGATGTAGTTGCGCTGCTTCAATGCGGAAAAAACATAGCATTTTCAAGGGGTAAGGATATTGATATATCCATGCCGGAAATAATCAAACAAAGCGGAGGCAAAGGAGGAGGCAGCCCTGATTTTGCGCAAGGTGTTGCAATAGATGATGAGTGTATTAAAAATGCGGAAAATGCAGCTCGTAAGCTGCTAGGGTAATTTATGAACTATAAAGCAGCTAATATAATAAGGTTTTTTGGTGTAATTATCGGAATAATTATAAGCGGCATATTCATACTTATATACGGTACGGAAAACAACTTCCTGTTTGTTATAGGCATTGTTGTCGCCGCCGCAAGCTTTATTATAGACCTTATTTTCTACCGCTGCCCAAATTGCGGACATACACTTGCATTTAGACCCCTTATACTAAAGCTCTGTAATAACTGCGTGTATAAGTTTAAGGGGTAGGTTGTGTTGGAAAACTACTCTCCCAAACTTATTTTCTACCCGGATAATCCACATGACAACTACACCAATGCTGTTATGGGAATAAATAAGGAGTTTGCGCTGAATTTCTTTGGTAGTACTACTAAAGAAACTACCAAAGAAACTACTAAAGAAAAAAGCGATATAGCAGAACAAATCATAACGCATATGAGGGAAAACCCAAAGGTTACCGCTGAGCAACTCGCAGAAATAATAGGAATTACAGCAAACGGCGTTCGTTATCACATAAAAAAATTAAAAACTGACCAAGTTATCACAAGAGAAGGTCCAACTAAATCAGGTAAATGGGTTGTAATAAAATAAAAGCAAAAATAACACAAAATCTATTTTCACTAATTAAATGTTTTTATGTAAGAGGTTGCGAATTTTATCCTTTAGCTGTCTTGATGTATTAATCATAATAGTAGCTCCATATATCCCCTAACAATGGATTCAGCACCAAACATTGAGGCATATTGCATTAAGCTGTTTAAATTTTTGTCCTTACGCCTAACATATGCCTTTAGCGCATTTTGAACCGTCTGAAATTCAAGCTTATTTCTGCTACGCACTATATCGCAGATAGTTCTATCGATATCATATACGGGTACTGTATGCCCGAACTGCGTTTTAGCTGTAGTCTTTCCAAGCTCTAATAGCTCTTGTTTTACAGTGTAAACCTTAATACCCTCTACAATAAAATGGGAAGGGTTGTATCCCGTTTTTACCGTGATAGAAGGATAGGCAGGCTCTCTATCCGTCATGCCATGCAAAAGGAGCGCTGTATCGTGAGAGAAAATAGCCTGTTCGCTGCGAAGATGAAGGATATAAAGCTCATCAATCCATGCGCCTTCTGTTGCATAAATGCCGTGTGAAACGCGCTCAAGCTTATTGTCTTTAATGTATTTATAAAAATCAGGCTTATCAAGACCCGCCTCTAGTGCTTGGGCTGTGCGAATAATGCCTTTGTTTTTATCTAAAAGATTATTTAACTTAAAATTGCTTTCCACACTTTTCTCTCCTTTTTCGCTAATATTGTATATGATATTAGCGAGAAAGTAAAGAGGCGATAAGATTGGTTTTTCGATATTTTATATAAAACATATTATACATGTAAAACAGTACGCTAATTAAGAAATCCCCCATATTTACACGAGGGATTTGCAAACCCTATCACTCTCTACCTTCCAAAAACACCTCATCAAAACTAGCCTCTTTTGGAGTATCCTTCATAAATTCCTCTTGGCAGCTTATTTTTTCGTCATTTTGTCTTAGTTTTATGTACTCTCCGCCGCTTTGCATTTGCCAAGCTTGGGCGTTATCCATAAATTCAAGGGCTAGCATGTTGTGAAGCCTTTCGGCGATTTTAGTATCCTTTATAGGTATGGTAAGCTCAAGGCGTTTATCTAAATTCCTTGGCATCCAGTCGGCAGAGGATATATAGGTGTTTTTAAGTCCCTCGTTATAGAACACGAATATTCGGGCGTGCTCTAGGAACCTGCCTACAATGGAGCGCACTATTACCCTGCCATGGGCGGGCACATTAAGCGAGCATACTCCCCTTACCATAAGGTATACATATGCGCCTGCGTCCGCTGCTGCGTACAGCTCCTTAATAAGTTTAGGGTCGCAAATGGAGTTCATTTTGGCGACAATAAGCCCCTTGCTACCTTTAAGTGCATTTTCCTTTTCGCGCCTTATGTTTTTTGTACATAGACCCCTTAAAGAGTAGGGGGATTCCACAAGCTCATTCATGGGGAAGGTATCGGCAAAGCCGGATAGTATATTAAAAAACTCCTGAGCATCTCTGGCTAACTGCTTATCGCAGGAAAGCAGGCTTATATCCGTATAGCCCCTAGCTGTGGCATCGTTATAGTTGCCTGTGCCAAGGTGCATATACTGCATAAGCTTTTCGCCTTCTTGCCTTACAACTAGGGTAATTTTAGAGTGCGTTTTCCACTTGGGGCTTCCGTATATTACATTGCAGCCCGCCTTTTCAAGCGCCCTGCACCAGTTTATATTGTTTTCCTCATCAAACCTAGCCCTAACTTCAACAAGCACGGTAACCTGCTTGCCCTTTTGGGCGGCGTGGGCTAGAGCAGCAATAAAGGGCTTTGCACCCGCAACCCTGTATAGGGTCTGCTTTATTGCAAGGACATTAGGGTCGTCCACAGCTTCCTTTACGAAGCGCACAACAGAAGAATAATCGTCATAGGGGTGGTGCATAAGCACATCGCCTTGTTTTATAATGTTAAATATGCTTTCATCGCTCTTTAGCCTATCCTGCGTTTTGGGGCTAAAATCACCATAGCGCAATTCCTTAAAGCCGGACAGCTTTCTAACTTCCTTAGACATATATGTTAAGTCTAAAGCACCGTCTATTTCTATAATATATTCCCGCCTTATGCCAAGAAGGCTAATAATAAGCTCTTTAAGCTTGTCATCCGCGCCTTTTTCTATTTCAAGCCTTACAAGCCTGCCCGTAGTGCGCCGCTTTATTGTGCGCTCCATCTCTTCTATTATGCTATCTGCAGACCTTATATCCATAAGGAAGTCCGTATTGCGGGTTACTCTAAAAACTAGGCTTGCCTTAAGCTCTGCATTTGTGAAAAGCTCCTCTATGAACATTTTTACCACATCTTCAAGCAGTATGAATTTTTCCGTGCCATCTTCACTTGGTAAATGCACAAGCCTTTTTATGCCGGAGGGCACAGGCACAAGCCCTATAAAACTCTCTCCGCTGCTGTGTTTAAGCAGAGCCGCAATAAAAAGCCTTTTTGCCGCAAGCAATGGGAAAGGGTATTTAGAGCTTAGCACCCTTGGGGTTAATACCGGCACTATCTGCCTTCTGAATTGCTTACGCAGGTGTTTTTTCTGTACCTTATCTATATCCTCTATATTTAATTGCTGTATGCCGTTTTCATAAAGCTTTGGGAGTATAATATCTCTATATATTTCATACTGGTCCTTTACAAGTTTTTTAGCCTTATCCAGCGATACCGCAAGCTGGGCAGCAGGCGTCATGCCGGAAGGGTCGGGCTTGGTTCTGCCGGCGTCTATCTTGCGGCTTAATTTACCTACACGCACCATAAAAAACTCATCAAGGTTGCTTGAAGAGATGGAAAGGAAATTAATCTTCTCCATAAGCGGGTTGTTGTCGTTAAGGCTTTCATTGAGCACCCTGTAGTTAAAGTCCAGCCAGCTGAGTTCCCTATTGATATAGTCCTGCTTGTACATATGCCACCTCTAATAATAATCCTGCGTTAGTTTAAGCAGGGTGATTTCGGGGGGATTAAACAGCCTTATTTGCAGCCAAGAAGGATATTTTTTGCTACCGCCAAGCCCCGGGCTTATGTGCTGCACAACTGCCCGCATGGTAAAAAGCCCTGAAAAGCGAATATCCTTCTTAAAGAAGCCCTCGCCCTTGTAAAGTGATGTTTTAGGCGCGTATATTGCGCCAAAATACGGGAGCCTTGCCTGCCCATTGCATAAATGCCCTGAAAGCAAAAGCATAAGCCTGCCAGGGAAGTTTCGCATACGCATTTCGCCTTCATCCCTTAAATAAGCTAGATTATCATCGCCAAAAGGTGCGTGGCTCATAGCTATGTACATATGCTCCGGCAGCATTTCCATTTTAGCTGCATCAATATCTGCGTATATGCGCTTGTTATAATCAGAAAAAGCGCTGCTTACATTAGACTGCTCTATTGAAAAGCGCATGGCTTCTATATCGGCAGTTAATAGATTGCCGGGCAGCACCCAAGCGACAACGCCGCTAACTTCCCATTTTATGGGTCTATCCACAAGTATACAGCCTGCGTTTATTAGGCTAGCTACCCAAGAGGAATGACCGCTATCCGTAATTACAGGGGGGTCTTCATCGCCCGGTATAAAAAACACGGGTATATCGCTGGGCAAATTGTTTTTTATTTCTATCATTGCACCGGCAGAACCCTGATTATCCGTAATATCCCCTGTTACAAATACTCCGTGGTAGTTTTGGTTTTTAAGCTCTACCATAAGCCTTTCCTGGTTTTCACCGTATATATTGCCGTCAAGGTCGCTTATATGAAGCAGCGTCAAACCCTCAGCCTTATTAGGTAGAGATGGCACTGTTACCATAAGCAGCCTCATCTTAGGGTAACTGTTTAGCGCATTATTTATAAATAACGCAGATAATATTATTACAAGCAGCAGTATAGGCAGCAATATAAGCCCCCATCTGCGCTTTTTTTCAGGTGCGAAAAGCCTTTTAGCCATGCTCCACCGCCTTATTATAATCTTCAGCTAAAAGCCCGTAGAGGTATAAATCCACATATTCGCCTTTCATGAACATGCCCTTGTGCATATGCCCCTCTCTTTTAAATCCGCATTTTTCAAGCAATTTTACTGAGGCAATATTCCTCGTATCGCTCTTTGCCTCTATGCGGTTTAATTTAAGCGTATTAAACGAATAGCTTATAATGCTTTTAAGCGCCTCTGTACCGTAGCCTTGTCCCCAGTATTCAGGCGATAGCGAATAACCTATCTCTGCTGAGGAATCCCTTTTTGAGTACCCTGAAATGCCTATTGTGCCTATCATCTTTTCGCTGTCTTTAAGCACCACTGCAAAATGCTGAGCTTTTAACCTGCGGTTTCCTCTTTTTAGCATAGATATAAAAAACCAGCTATCCAACCTGCTTTTGTGGGGATTCCATAGACAATACTTTGAGCACTCGGGGTTTTTAGAGTATAAAAACATATCGGCAAAATCCCGCCTTTTTGGGGCTCTAAGTATTAGCCTTTCTGTACTAAGCCTCGGCATAATATGCAGTATTTTTATCACGCTAAAGAGTACCTAATTACAGCCTTTATTGCGTTTTTGTGTATCTCCCCCTGCTCAACGCCTATATAGTATGCGTATATGCCAAAGGCAATTAAAGCTATAAGCGCTATTATTAGAAGAAATGTACCAAGGCTGAACTTGTTTTTCATATAATCACCCGTGCAGGTAGCCGCTATCCGCGTAAAAGCCGGTGGCGTTAAGAGGCACAGTTAAATCCCTAAGCATTCTCTCCGCCATTAAAATGCCAAGACAGCTTTTAAGGTCTATAATTTTGCCTGTAAGTACATCGCTAACCGCCTGCGCTAGTGGGATAGACTTGCAGTAAAGGAACTCATCAACATCCGGATGAGCTTCGCTTTTAGTAAGCTCCGTCGCAAGGTATAAGGATATGCGCTCCGTGCAGTAACCGGGCGTGCTTACCACATTGGCAAGCTTTAGCCAATTTGAAGCCTTATAGCCTGTTTCTTCTTCAAGCTCCCTCTTGGCGCAGCTTAGAGGGTCTTCCCCCGCATAGTCTAGCTTGCCAGCGGGTATTTCCCAAGTAAATTCATCTATGGCTACCCTGTGCTGGCGCACGAGCGTAATATAGCCCCTTTCATCTAAGGGTACTATAGCCGCTGCGCCGTGATGCAGCACTATTTCCCTTTCCGCCTTCTTGCCGTCGGGCAGCGCCACTTCCCACTTCTGCACGCGCATTATAGCGCCATTGTATATATCTTCGCCGCTCAGGTAGGTTTCTTTTAAGTTGTCATCTCTATTATCGTAAGCCATTATATCCCTCCCTCTTCGATACTACGTTGCTTTTAGAACAGCGATTTTATTGTAGTGGATTTTTTCGGTTTGGCAAAGCTTTATGAAGGCGGCATAGTGGATCCTATGGAACTTAATAAAGCAAAGCCAAAATGGAAAAGACGCACAAGAAAACGCTGGATTAAAGGTAACATAGTATCATTAATAGCATACGCTAAATATGTAACAAAATGCAAGCGATTAATTGATGTGTAAGTTAATTTTTCTCCTTTAATAGCATTTGAATTTTTTGCTGCAATATTGCTTATCCAATGAAAAATATTTGTATACAATGTAATATCCGTCCCCTAGCAATTGACTAACACATCTATTTAGGCTATCATTCTGTCAAAAGGAATAAATGAAAAGAGGTTAGCATGGAAAGAGCTAGTGAGTTGAGGTCTGTAGAGATTGACGGAGAACATTTGAGTCTGCCCGAATTAATTGCCGTTTCGCGTTTTGGAGCGCATGTAATCATAAGGGAAAGCGCAATTCATGCTATGGAAAAATCCCATAGATTGGTTGAAGAAATATTAAGCAAAAAATATCCCGTATACGGCATAAACACCGGTTTTGGCGCATTAAGCCAACACGATATAAGTATTAGCGATGTGGACAGACTACAGAATAACCTAATAATAAGCCATGCGGTTGGCTGTTCAAATAATTTGCCCGATGAAGTAGTTCGGGCAATGCTTTTGCTTAGGGCAAATGCACTTTGCAGGGGCTTTTCGGGCATAAGACCCTCAATAGTTATAACCTTGATAGATATGTTAAATAGCGGGGTAACTCCCATAGTGCCCGAAAAAGGCTCGCTTGGCGCGTCCGGGGATTTGGTGCCGCTTGCCCATATAGCGCTTGTACTTTTAGGGCTTGGAGAGGCTAAATATAAAGGAGAAGTACTCCCCGGCAAAAAGGCTATGGATATGGTGGGTCTGCCTACATACAGCCTTAAAGGCAAGGAAGGGCTTGCGCTAATAAACGGCACACAGTGTATGACTGCCATTGCCGCCTTAAGCCTGTACGATGCTAAAAAGCTGTGCTTGCTTGCAGATATTAACACCTCCCTTGCTATGGAAGCGCTGCAAGGGCAGATAAGCGCGTACGATGAAAGGGTACATTTGCTGCGTCCGCATGATGGGCAAAAAATTGTAGCTCAAAATATACGGCTCTTACTTAAAGGCAGTAAAAATATAGAGGAAAGCCGCGGAAAAAGAGTGCAGGATGCTTACAGCCTAAGGTGCGTGCCGCAGGTGCACGGCGCTGTAAGAGGAGCAATAGAACATATAGAGAGCGTGCTTTCAAAGGAGTTTAACAGCGTAACGGATAATCCCCTGCTTTTTGCAGACAATGGCGATGTAATATCAGGCGGCAATTTCCATGGAGAACCTATTGCCCTATGCTGTGATTATCTTGCCATAGCTGTATCAGAACTTGGCAGCATATCAGAGCGCAGGCTTGAGCGTATGGTAAACCCGCAGCTTTCAAACGGGCTTCCTCCGTTTTTAGCAGAGCAGCCCGGGCTTAACTCCGGTATGATGATACTACAGTATACATCAGCAAGTCTGGTTTCCGACAACAAAACACTATCCCACCCTGACAGCGTGGATTCTATCCCCTCTTCAGCAAACCAGGAAGACCATGTTTCAATGGGCACTAACGCCGCAAGGCACGTTTCTATGGTTGTGGATAATACATATAATATACTGGCGTACGAAATGTTTGCAGCCGCTCAGGCTGTGGATTTAAGGGGCGCCAGCATTAGCCCTGCGCTTAAAAAGATTATGGATTTAATACGCGAACATATTCCGTTTTTAAATGAGGATAGCGAGCTTAGGTTATATATCTGTAAAATACAAAAACTTTTACGAGGGGAAATGATAATAGACACAGCGCTGCAAAATTGTTCACTACTTAAATAGGTGTATTTGTGGTATAATATATGTGGCTTTACTTTAGCATGTGTTTGTATAAAGGGGCAATGCGCTAAAGGCGTAAATAAATTCACAGGAGGTATATATGCAGATATTCAACACTATGAGTCGCCGCAAGGAAAACTTCGTTCCCATACAAGAAGGCAAGGTTGGTATATACGCCTGTGGTCCTACTGTATACAACTATTTTCACATAGGCAACGCAAGACCCTTTGTTGTGTTTGATGTGCTAAGGCGGTACTTTGAATACAAAGGCTATGAGGTTAAATTCGTACAGAACTTTACCGACATAGATGATAAGATGATAAACCGCGCTAATGACGAGGGCGTTACGGTAAAAGAACTTGGCGACAGGTTTATAGACGAATACTTTAAGGACGCGGGCGCGCTTGGCGTTAGAGAAGCAAGCGTACACCCAAGAGCAACAGAGCATATTGACGCTATTATCAAAATAGTAGAATTGCTATTTAAAAACGGTCACGCATATGAAGCGGGCGGCGATGTGTACTACGATACCACCACGTTCTCCGGCTATGGCAAGCTATCCGGGCAAAACACTAGGGATTTAAACTCCGGCGCGCGCATAGAAGTAGGCATGGATAAGAAACACCCCGCGGATTTTGTGCTTTGGAAAGGCGCAAAACCGGGCGAGCCCAGCTGGGACAGTCCTTGGGGCAAGGGTAGACCCGGCTGGCATATAGAGTGCAGCGCCATGAGCACTGTACACCTTGGCGAAACCGTAGACATACACTGCGGCGGGCAGGATTTAATATTCCCCCACCATGAAAACGAAGTGGCGCAGTCTGAGGGAGCGTTCGGAAAGCCCTTTGTAAACTATTGGATGCACAACGGTTTCCTTAACATAGACGATGAAAAAATGTCTAAATCCGCAGGTAATTTTTTTACAGTAAGAGATATACTAAAGAAATACAATGCTGAAACTGTTCGCATGTTTCTACTCAGCGCCCATTACAGAAACCCGCTTAACTTTAGCGAAGATATTCTTAAGCAAACGGAAGCTTCACTTCAAAGGCTTTATACTGCAAGGGATAAGGCGCTATTCCTGCTTGATAAGGCAAGCGGTGAAACATATAAAGACGGCGAAGAAGCAATAGTCAAAGCCATAGATGAAACGCTTACAAAATTTGAAAACGCTATGGATGATGACCTTAACACCGCCGAAGGCATGGGCGCGCTTTTTGAGCTTGTATACATTATGAATACGGAGCTTTCAGGCGAATCTTCTAAAAAGCTTGTAGATTATGCGCTTAGTACACTAACTAAAATATGCGATGTGCTGGGTCTGCTTATGAAAGATGCAGAGGAATTGCCAGAAGAAGTACAAAAGCTAGCAAAAGAAAGAGAAATAGCCAGAAAAGAAAAGAATTGGGCGCTATCTGATGAATTACGCGATAAAATAATTGCTATGGGGTATACTGTTGAGGATACTCCGGAGGGACAGAAAATCAGCTAAAGCTGGTGTCAAAAGGCGTCATACGACGCCTTTTGAGTTTGCCGCCGTTTTCTGAGGAAAACGGCTGGTAAGCATTTTTCTGCGCGCAGCCTTTGGCTACACTTGAAAAATGATGGTATGCAAATTTGCTCCTAATACTATGTTACTTTTAGAACAGCAATTTTATTGTAGCGGTTTTTTCGGTTTGGCAAAGCTTCGTGAAGCAGGCTGCTGGACCCTATGCCGACTGAGCAAGGCAACGCCAAAGTGGAAAAGACGCACAAGAAAACGCTGGGTTAAAGGCAACATAGTATGAAACCGTACACGCCGCTTCTGCGGATTATTATGGGGGCTTTGCCCCCATGC
The DNA here is from genome assembly GCA_012837835.1 of Christensenellaceae bacterium. GTDB lineage: Bacteria > Bacillota > Clostridia > Christensenellales > Aristaeellaceae > DTU024. The sequence goes on from DUQK01000025.1 coordinate 19,601, forward strand.
CCCAAGTGATATCGGACTCTACTCCCAAAGTTGTAATAAAAGGGATAAAAAAACATAACGGATTTATTCCACTGTCATCTTACCATGAACCTCAATTTGAGCGGAATTTAGAGGCAAAACGGCAGCCCCAACCGCTGCGCGGCAGATTTGCCTTGGCAAAAGAAGCCTATCTCGCTCAAAACTCATGGCTAGATGCTTTCGCGACATAAAACCCATTACGACTTTGAGAGTAGAACTTTCTTGACAGTATGTTTGACTTCTCTACAACTCTACAAGAACTTTCTTAACAATACCACTTGATATAGTTAAATTTATATAGTAATATTTAAATATCGGATAACCGAAATTTACCTAAACCGCAGGCAGCGGCGCACCTATATTGAACGCCCGCATACCGTTGAGCTCCGGTTGTTCTCTAACCCGGAGCAATCGTTCGCCTTCCTGAGCGAACGGTGGACAGCCACCCTACGAAGACTTGCATCCTAGGTAATAGATATTCCACCCGCTAAAAAGGAGGAGCTATTGAAAGCTTTCGAACCTTATCAAATTCACCCGAATCAGGTGTGAGGTTGGAAAGGGAGACTATGAAGAAGAATAGAAACGGCTATGAGGAAACAAAGCACGGCGAAATGTTCGCCGTGCATCGATCGTTATTTAAAAGATAAGGAGAAATGCTATGAAAACAAAATTCCAACTTTTTGCCCTCGTGACCATGCTGGCTCTGATCGGGACAGCTGGTTTCGTAGCAGCACAAGAACCTGCAGCAGTGCCGGCGCCATATGAGCCGAAGGCAGTACCCGTCCATCCGACGCTCCTTAAAAAGTATGAGGAGTTCTTTCCAGCCGCAGTGTTAAAAGTAACAGACGGTGTCTGGGTTGCCAGAGGATACAACCGGGATAATCCCGTGCTTATCGAAGGCGACGACGGCTTGATTGTCGTAGATCCCGGGGAGAGTGTTCCCGCTGCAGAGAAGGTCAAGAGTGCGTACAATGCTAGCCTTGACAATATCTTCGACAAGAAACCCGTAAAAGCAATCATCTACACGCATCACCATGACTGCCATATTAAGGGCGCCTCTGTATTTGCCAATGAACAAACGGAGATAATCGGCCACGATAGCCTGCTGAGCAACATGTACAGCGAGTGGTTTGGCCCGGTCTATCCGTCGCGAGTCGAGGGCGGCACCAAAATGGTAGGAGCGTTGCTCCAAGACGCACCCGTACAGGACGGAGAAGGCTGGTATTCCGGCTACGTACTTGCCGGGCCGCAGGTTTTCGGGCCATCAGGCTTCCTGGCGCCGACAAAGAACATAAAAGAAGAGACAGACCTAACAATCGCCGGTGTTGATGTAAAACTCATTCCCGTAGCAGGTGAAACGACGGATGTCCTGTTAGTGTGGTTGCCGCAAAAAGAAGTACTTATCCAGATCGCTGTTGTATACGAGGCATTTCCGGCTATATCTACCATGCGTGGCAGCCGCCTGAGGGATCCGCTTGATTACGTCAATACCCTGAAGATTGCTAGGGGACTAAATCCCGAATATCTTGTAACTATCCATGGCCCCAATCCCGTAACCAGCGAAAAAGAAAACGTAAACCAGTACCTAACAAATTTCAGCGATGCAATCCAGTTCGTGAATGACCAAACGCTCTACTACATGAACAGAGGCTATACGGCGGGGAAGATGATGGACCTTATCGTGTTGCCGCCCCATCTTGCCTCCAGCCCCTATTTGCAGGAGACTTATGGCTCCAAAGAATGGAACATCGTCCACATATTCCGCTATTACCGCGGCTACTACACAGGCGAAATAAGGGATCTGTTTCCACAGACTACTAAGAGTGAGGCGGAGATGTCGGCTTTCCTCGCTGAAGGCGAAGGTGATCTGGCAAGTAAAGCCCGGGCGGCTCTTGATATCAACCCGGAATGGGCATTGAGGCTTGCCGACGATGCGCTCCTGCTTGAGCCGGATAACCCTGTGGCATTTGAAACCAAAAAGGCGGCCATTTTAACCTTGGCAGAAAACACTATAAATTCGCAGGCGCGCAACACGCTTCTGTCCGACTACTTGTTGATGACTGGCCAGGCACGAGTGAAACTTTCACTTGATAATCCAAAACTTATTTATTCAAGGATAGACGATTACTTTGTTGATTTGATGCCCATGGCTACCCTGCATCGCATAATGGCAGTAAGTCTCAACGCATCGAAATCGATGGAGAAGGACATACTCGTTAGCCTTAAGCTGAATGACATCAAGACGAATGACTCCAATGCGTCGGAACACTACACATTGAATGTTCGTAAGGGCATACTCGAGGTGGATCCCCCAAGCGCTAGCAAGGGCGAGCTTGAGATCGTGACCGACTCGATAACATGGAAGCAACTGGTTCTTGGAAAGCTCAATCCTGAAGACGCCGTAGCAAATGGAAAGGTGGTTATTTCCGAAGGAACTCCGGAAAGCTTCTATTCCTTCATGGATCTTTTTAATTAAAGAAATACACGCAAACGGCTCAGTTATCAAGCCTAATTTAAGAAGAAAGAAAAGACAAAGCTAATATTTTAGACGTTATTGTACTTTTACAATACACCGGAAAATTGAGCCGTTTGCCGATTTATAAGAAGCTGAAATGATTAAAAAAGGATTCAATTTTGATAACGACAATAAAATCAATATAAACGATATTATTATTTATTTAAAGTCAATATAAAAAAGTCGACAAAAATCGGCGTTAAGGGCCGATTTTTTCGGTCGGCTTCGCCTATGGGACTTTTTTGCAGACCGATCCTTCGGACCGATCTCTTTGGTAACTGTTTCGGATGGCAAAAAATACAAAAAGAATTTTATCAACTTTTACATGCAATTTGAATATAGACAACCTGCGAAACGCCGGAAATATCCCCGAAAGGTGTCGCAAGACATCTTTCGGCTTATTGGATTACATACAAAGTTTCTCCATCTGTTTCTATATGTATTATTCCTTGTGTAGCAAAAAGGAAAGGAATATTGTTCTTTTTTAGTGTTTCCTGCATTTTTTTAGTGTTTGCGCTGCCGTGTGTAAAAAAACAGAACTCGGGAGAAACGCAGCTTAGGAATTTCTTTTTCAAATCCTCAAGCCCGTGGTGAGGGGATTTTATTATATCCGCCTTAATTTCTTCTGCAAAGTTTTCATAGAAAAAAGTTTGGCTGCCCGCGCTTATATCTGCAGTTAAGAGCAGCTCCGCATTTTTATAGCTTATCTTAAGCATTGCAGAGCACTCGTTTACATCTCTGCCCTTTTCATTTTGCAGAATTTTTATATTTATATCCTCATGGAACGGCACAATGCTAAGTGGCATAAGGCGTATCATTCTAATTCCCTTTTTAGATAAGTGTTCAGACGCCGCTTTTTGCATAACCTGATAACCGCTAACATCTTCAGGAAACGCGGTGAAAACCCATTTTACATTAAAGTTTTCTGTAAGCCCATATATACCGCCCAAATGGTCTGTGTGGGGGTGGGTATTAAACACACTTACATCTTTAACGTCTAGCGTATCCAGCATATTTTTAAGCTGCGGGAACTGCTTTTCAAGACCTAAATCTATTAGCATATTGTTGTCGCCGTATTTTAGCAGCATACAATCCGCACCAAGTAAATCCAGCACATATAGATGCAGGTGTTCATCACTTGTACCCTTAAGCTGAGAAGCTTCCGGTGCAATATACACCTTTTTTTGAGCAAAAGCCGCCTGCAGCAATAGCAGCATAAGCGCTATAATTAGATAAATAAAAGCCTTGTTTTTGTTCATAACTTACTCCTTACTAGTGATATATGCAAGCGTATTTTGCTATGGAGTTGTAAAAACAAAGTGAGGAGTAGGTAACAATTATGTGGAGCTTATAATTTGTTATTATTAAGCTAAAAATGCAAAAAAAACCGCATATAATATGCGGAGTTTAAAATATAACCAACTAACACCAAATCAATGGGGGCATGGGGGATTCCTCCATTATAATCCGCAGAAGCAGCATGTACGGTTTTATACTATGTAGAGCAAATTTGCGGAGAAAAATCCTGTTTTTCGGAAGAAAATTTGCATACTATATTTATTAAAACTAATCTCCTTAATTTTCCTCTCAATGCTCGCACTGCTGCATCTTTGGTATATCACAATATAATAAAAGTATTCCTATAATACTCTATTATCCCGTCCTTCTTCATATTAGACAGCTCCCTTGAAAGCGCACTTCTGTCCGTACCTATGTATGCTGCCATAGCGCTTCTATCCATTGGTATTGAAAATTTTTCACCTGCCTTTATTTCGTACATACTAAGCAGGCTCAATACCTTGCGCCTTATATCGGGCTTAGTAAGTATGCGTATTCTTTTGTTCATATTCTGCACATCGTAAGCCAGTATGCTTAGCATATTTTTATATATTACATTCTGCGCATCGTTTTTAAGCTCTGATAATTTACTAATGCTATACCATTGTACGCTTGTTTTACCTGCGGATATTACTTCAACAGGCGAAGGTTTTTGCATAATATATAGCGACATGCCAAAATACCTTTTTTCTTCCACAACAGATAGTAGCACAGGCGTACCGTCTTTAGTAAATGTATACGCCTGTACACTGCCGGATAGTACCATGCCGAAAGCGTCTATTCGGCTTAACAGACTAATTACCGTATCGCCCTTATTGTATTCATTTTTACCTGCATATATAAGCCTTTTTGCAAGGCTTTTTTCATCATCGCTTAGGGAATTTAAAAGCTCCTCGCACATTAATAATTTGCGCTGCCAAGCGTGCGCGGGAAGGGCAGCACATCCCTTATATTGCTTATGCCTGTTAAGTACATAATTAATCTTTCAAAACCTATGCCAAAGCCGCCATGTTCAACCGTACCGTATCTGCGAAGGGCTATATACCATTCGTAGCTCTCTTTTTCCAGCCCCATTTCCTCTATGCGGCGGACAAGATAATCTTCCCTTTCTTCCCTTTGGCTGCCTCCTATAAGCTCTCCAACGCCGGGCACAAGCAGGTCTACAGCTGCAACTGTTTTATTATCCTCATTCATACGCATGTAGAAAGCCTTTATATCTTTGGGATAATTGTACACAAATACGGGGGCTTTAAAATGCTTTTCGGTAAGATACCTTTCATGCTCCGTCTGCAAATCTATTCCCCATTTTACTGGGTATTCAAACTCCTGCCCGCTTTTAAGCAGTATATCCACAGCTTCGGTATAAGGCAGCCTTATAAACTCCGCATTAGCGGTTTCATTTAGACTGTCTATTATGCCCTTTGATACAAAGCGGTTTAGGAATTGCATTTCAGATTCCGCCTCTATTAGGGTATGCTTTATTATGTATTTAAGCATATCCTCTTCTAAATCTATAAGCTTTTCAAGGTCAGCAAAGGCGATTTCAGGCTCTATCATCCAGAACTCAGCCGCATGGCGCGGTGTGTTGGAATGCTCCGCCCTAAATGTGGGGCCGAATGTATACACCCTTCCATATGCCATACAGAACGCCTCTACATTAAGCTGCCCGGATACAGTAAGCCCTGCCTTTTTGCCGAAGAAATCCTCGCTGTAATCTACTTCGCCTTCTTTAGTCTTAGGCACATTATTAAGAGGGAGGGTTGTAACTTCAAACATCTCCCCTGCGCCTTCGGCGTCTGAAGTGGTTATAATAGGCGTGTGTACGTATATAAAGCCCCTATCGCTAAAATACCTGTGTATTATCTGGCTTACTATAGCCCTTATTTTAAACACCGCATAGAATGTATTAGTCCTAGGTCTTAAATGCGGTATGCTGCGAAGGTATTCAAAGCTGTGCCTCTTTTTTTGAAGGGGATAATCTAAATCTGCCTTGCCAAGTATAGTTACCTTTTTAGCCTCAAGTTCAAAAGGCTGTTTCATATTAGGGGTAAGCTTAAACTGCCCCTCTACTTTAAGGCTGCTGCCCGTGCTTATTTTGCGGATTTCTTCAAAATCTTCCGTTTCTGCCGGTACTATTACCTGCAAGTTATCAAAGCAGGAGCCGTCGTTTAATTCTATAAAGCAGAGGTTCTTAGAATCCCTAGCTGTACGTACCCAGCCTGAAACGCATATATTTTCGCCGTCTTTTGGTGTGTCCTTATAAAGTGAAATTATTCGCATATCTACTCCTATTTTGTTAGCATATCACGTGCTAAAAGCGCTGATCCTATAATACCCGCCTCATTGCCAAGTGTAGCAAGCTTAATAGTAGCATAAGGCATGGTTTTAAACATAAGATAATGGGGAAGCTTTTCCGTTATTGATTTAAGCAAAAAATCCCCCGCGTGGCTTACCCCGCCGCCAAGCACTATCATCTCAGGGTCTAAAAAAGAAATAATAGTATTACATGCAAGCGCCAGATACTTGGTGTAACGGTTAAAAAGCATGAGGGAATGAGAATCCCCATCTTTAGCTGAATCTATAATTATTTTTGCGTTAAGCAGCTCTAAATTGCCGTCTATCCTTTGCATTACATCGCAATCAGGGTGCGCCATGCACATTTCCTTACCCATGCGTATTAGCGCCGTTGCGCTGCAATACCTTTCTAGGCAGCCGTCCTTGCCGCAGGTACAGGGCTCCCCATCTATTACCATTGTAGTATGCCCTATTTCACTTGCGACGCCGTGGAAACCTACCCAAGGTTTGCCGTCTATAATTATGCCAGTGCCAACCCCTGTGCCTAGTGTAATAAACACGCTGGATTTACAACCCTTACTTATGCCTATAGCATTTTCCGCAAAGCCTGCGACGGTTGCGTCATTCTCTATCCATACGGGTTTGTTTATCTGCTTTTGTAGTTCTCGGCGAAGCGGCTCGTCCGTCCAAAATAGGTTAGTACAGAATATTACATCTCCCGTTGCATTATTCGCTATACCCGGTATGCCTATACCTACTGTGGATATTTCGTCCATGGGAACGCCGCTTTTTTCAACCGCTGTAAGGGCGCACCTTCCCATATCGTACACTATGTTTTCAAAAGGGCGGCCAACCAGGGTTGAAGTTTCCGCCTTAGCGAGTATTTCGCCGTCTTCATCTACAACGCCGCAGGCTATATGGCTGCCGCCAAGATCTATGCCTATATATTTCATACTAATCCTCCGACTGTTTTTTTTGGCTGTTCATCATCATTTCGTTAAGGCGTTTATCAAGCTCTTTTGCTGCTGAGTAGCCTATCTTTTTAAGGCTGAAATTGCGCGCCGCAACTTCTATAATTATGCCGAGGTTTCTGCCCGGCCTTACAGGTATTACAAGGTGCGGTATTTTAACGCCTAGAATATTCGTATATTCTTCCTCAAGGCCTAATCTATCATATTCCTTGTTTTCTTTCCAATTTTCAAGGTGTATCTGCATATCTATTGCCTTATTCGTAAGCACGCTGCCAACGCCGAACATCTGCCTTATATCTATTATGCCTATGCCTCTAATTTCCATAAAATGGCGCACTGTAGGGGGAGATTCGCCTATAAGCCTATTATCGCTAACGCGTTTTATATCTACAACATCGTCCGCCACAAGCTGATGCCCTCTTGTAACAAGTTCAAGCGCGCTTTCAGATTTGCCTACGCCGCTTTCGCCAGTAATAAGCACACCTACGCCATATACATCAACGAGAACAGCATGCATGGTAGCCCTTGGAGCCAAAACATTGTTTAGGTAAAGTATGGCTTCTACTATAAATTTAGTTGTTGCCTTTCTAGTACCGTATACAGCTACATTGCTCTCTCTTGCAAGCTGTAAAAATTCATCCGGAGGTACATAGCCCCTGCATATAATAACACAGGGTATAGGGTATGAAAAAAAACGCCTTAAAGCATTCTCCCTTTCTTCGCTGGTGAGAGAATCAATGTAGGTCATCTCCACATTGCCTAAAACCTGCGGGCGGTCATATGCAAAATGCTCATAATAACCCGCAATTTCTATACCGGGCCTATTAAACTCCGCAGATTCTATATTCCATTCTTTTATGCTTGAAGGAGAAAGTTCGCTTAAGTCTAGTGCTTTAGCAAACTTATCAGCATCTACCATTCTCTCACCTCACTCATTTCTTATGCGTCATTATACATATATTTATTACATTTAGCAATTGCGCTTATATGCTCTTATATGACATCATAGCGTACAATATTATGTGTAACCTCTAGTAGGAAAGTGGATAGCAAAAGAGGTCCTTTTCTTGTAAAATTTGTTAGCCTACAAAAACAATGAAAAGGAGACCTCTCTATGAACCATTTTAC
>DUQK01000026.1 GCA_012837835.1 Christensenellaceae bacterium
GCTGCGACAGCCCCTTTTTTGGTTTTATTTTCTTCGCCTTGCGCTATTTTTCGCCAATATCCCCCTTAAAACTTTGTTTTCTATGCTGGCGTACTGCTTGGCTTAACAGGTACTCTATTTGACCGTTCACTGAGCGGAATTCATCCTCCGCCCATGCGGCGATATTGTCGTAAAGCTCCTTGCTGAGCCTTAACGGTACTTGTTTTTTAGACATTTTAGTATAGCGTGCCTGAATTTACTATGGGCTGAACTTCTTTATTACCGCAGAGTACAACCATTAAGTTTGATACCATGGCAGCTTTGCGCTCATCGTCCAGATCCACGATATTGTCTTCTTTTAGTCTTTCAAGCGCCATCTGCACCATGCCTACCGCACCTTCCACTATAAGCTTGCGTGCATCTACTATTGCGCTTGCCTGTTGCCTTTGCAGCATCGCGCTTGCGATTTCGGGGGCGTAGGCGAGGTTGGTTATGCGCGCTTCCACTATTTCTATGCCGGCTTCATCAACCTTGCGCTGTATCTCGTCTTTAATACGCTCTGCTACAATGCGGCTTGAGCCTCTAAGGCTGCCTTCATCCGGTATGCCGTCGCCCGTGGTGTCTATATCAGGGGCTGAATCGTAAGGGTATATGCGTACTATGTCGCGGAGCGCTGCATCGGTTTGAAGTGATAGGTATTCTTTGTAGTTATCAACGTTGAATACAGCCTTTGCTGTGTCTACTACGCGCCATATTACAGCTATACCTATTTCAACTGGCGTGCCTAGATGGTCATTCACCTTTTGTTTGGCGTTGTTTAGCGTCATCGCTTTGAGCGATATTTTTTTGCCGGTTAGCTCTATAGAGGTGGAGTCGTTTACCTTAATCTTTGTTTTTACATCGCCGCTCTGTTCAAGCTTAGTATTTGCTGCAGGGTTTACTGCTACGCTGAAAGGGTTTACGAAATAGAAACCGGGTTCTTTCAGCGTGCCGGAGTAATTACCGAAAACGGTTAGCACAAGCGCCTCTTGAGGTTTTATAATCTTAAGCCCTGCAAAGGGAAATATACCTGCAATAAGGTATAGTATGCCTATTACAAGTGGGATTGCGCCTAAGTTATTTTCGGCTTCCAGAAGAGTTGCTCCATATACTACTAGACCTATTGCGGCAATATATGCGATTATACCGAATATAAGCACGGGATAACCGCTCTTTGCATTTAGTTTCTTTTCTTTCATATTTGTTTCCTCCTTTTTTGATGACATAATGATATCAAACTGATATCAAAATGTCAACAACTATTTTTATTTTTTCTGTATTTATTTTTGTATGCATGTTATAATTATATTATCAAATATAAGGGGAGTAAAAATGAACGAGAAAATTCTTGTTGGTCAGCATTTGGTGGGCGGCTTTGATGGCTTTAACATGCCGGAGGACGTAAAACAGGCTGTAAAAGAATATAAAATAGGCAATTTTATACTGTTCAGCCACAATGTTAAGGATAGCGTGCAGTTAAAAGCGCTTTGCAAGGAATTAAAAGAAACAGTGCGGGGCGAAACGGGTTTTCCGCCATTTATATTTATAGACCAGGAGGGCGGGGTGGTAACGCGCCTTAAAGAGGACGCGAGCATTACCCCAAGCGCTATGGCTGTGTCATCCACCGGAAACCCAGAAAACGCCTATACCGCGGGGCTTATATGCGGCAGGGAGCTTAACGCAATAGGCGTAAACTTTAATTTAGCGCCCGTGTTTGATATAAACTCAAACGAGGATAACCCTGTTATAGGCGTTAGAAGCTATGGAGATACGCCTGAAATAGTATCTGAATACGCTTGTAATATGGCAAAAGGGCTTTTTGACGGCGGTGTATATGCCTGCGCTAAGCATTTTCCCGGGCATGGGGATACCAATGTAGACTCTCATATTGGGCTTCCGCGTATTGATAAAACTATGGAAGAACTTATGGCGTTTGAACTTGTGCCCTTTATAGAAGCAAGCAAAAACGGCATAAGCGGCATAATGTCATCGCATATATTGTTCCCCAAAATAGAGGAGGATAATATACCCGCAACGCTATCATACAAAATAATGACAGAGCTTTTGAGAAATGAAATAGGCTTTAAAGGTCTTACGCTTTCAGACTGTATGCAGATGGCTGCAATAGCCAAGTTTTATGGAACAGTGCAGGGTATGCTTATGGCGCTTAAGGCGGGGGTTGATGTAATATTTGCCTCTCATGATACGGGGCTATGCGTGCAGGCGTCAACGCTTATGCAAGAAAATCTAAAATCAGGCGATATAAACAAAAAACAATTCGATACTTCAACAAACCGTATACTTGAGTGTAAGAAAGGGTTAGAAAATTTCCCACACTATAGCATGGATATAGTAGGCAGTACGGAGCATAGGGAAAAGGTTGCGGATATCTATACTCAATCCATAGTTCACACAGGGGCTGAACTTCCAAAACTTGGGGATAATCCTTACTTCGTATCCTGCAGACCCTTTGTTACAACGCTTGCTGCAAATCCCGCAATAGGCGAAAACAGCCTTGCAGAGGATATGCAAAAGGTATTCGGCGGCGAATGTAGCCTTATGTCAAATAGCCCTGATAGCACAGAAATAGAAACGCTTGTAAATAAAGCAAAAGGACATAGCTCAATTGTGGTTGGCAGTTACAATGCCCATATATATAAGGGGCAGGAGGAACTTGTACACGCTATGCACGCCCTTAACATACCTATGGTAGTTGTTGCCCTTAGAAACCCTTACGATGTAATGTATATGCCAAAGGGTGTCAGCGGAATAGCGGCGTATTCTTATAACGAAAGTACGGTAAGGGCGCTTGTTGATATACTATCAGGCAAAAGACAAGCCATTGGTAAAATACCGCTTAAAGTAAAGGAGAAAAAATGAAAATAGCAATCGCAAATGACCATGCGGCTCTTGAACTTAAAAATGAGCTTATGGCATACCTTGACAGCATAGGCGTTGAGTATATTAATTTTGGTACGGATAGTTTAGAAACCGTGGACTACCCCATATATGCTTTTAAAGCTGCTCAGGCGGTAATAAGCGGGCAGTGTGATAAGGGAATAGTTCTCTGCGGAAGCGGCATAGGTATGAGCCTTGCTGCAAACAAAGTAAAGGGTATACGCTGCGCTCTTTGCAGTGAGCCTTATTCCGCCTCTATGGCGGTTCAGCACAATAACGCCAATATGCTTGCAATGGGCGAGCGGGTTATAGGCGTTGAAGTTGCAAAAACCGTAGTTAAAGCTTATTTAGAAAGCGAATTTGAAGGCGGAAGGCACGTAAAAAGGCTTGGTATGATAGATAAAATAGAAAACGGAGAGGAAATATAATAATAGCGGCAAGCAATAACTGCTTGCCGCTTATACGTTTTGGAGAGGGCTATATTTGATGTTTTACCCTATCGTGCTCTTCAGCGCGTTTACCGTTGTTAAAGCGATCCAGCGTGCCTACCAGATAGCCTGTTATGCGGCGAATTCTGTCGAAAGGCTTAGTTTGAAAAGTATAGTCGATATCGACAAAGTCCCCGTCTATATGTATATCCATATGGATAGGCTCTTTTCCGTAGTTCTGTTTCGCCCTATCAATATATAGGTTGATTTCTTCCTGCGCCATAGTGCCGTTGCTTACCTGTACGCTACATGCCATGATTATTACCTCCTTTGTATGTATAGGAATTATACCACATGTTGTGGCTCTTAAACAAGCAAAACACAAAATATATATTTTTTGACAAGAAAATGCGCTCGTTGTATTATAACTGGGTTAGCTAAGGAGGTTGTTATGCTGGAGTATAAGTTTGATGTACAGCTCCTAATTGAAGGAGATAATTTAGATGAAAATGCAATTTCAAGGACGATATCCCAAATTCCGGGGGATTGCCTTTTGTGCGTAGGCGATGAAGAAATGCTAAAAGTACACTACCACACAAATGACCCTTGGGATGTACTTAAGGTCTGCGCAAGCTTTGGTGATATATGCGATATTGTCGTTGAAAACATGCAGCGCCAAGCCGAAGGCTTAAACGGATAAATAAATTTTACCGAAAGGAAATATTATGCAAGTATTATTTTCCGCAATAATGGGGATAGTGCAGGGGCTGTCGGAATTCCTGCCTATTTCATCAAGCGGTCATCTACTGCTGGCTGAAAGGCTTTTAAGCCTAGTGGGGTACGATGTGTCCTCATCTAAAAGCCTCATGATTATGCTGCACATGGGTACATTAGTTGCTGTTGCAGCCGTATTTATAAAGGATTGGCTCAATATGCTACGCCACCCTATAAAGGATAGGACATTGCTTCTATTATTCCTAGCTTCTCTGCCTGCACTTTTTGCAGTTATTCTTTTGGGGGATTTTATAGACTCCACATTTACAGGCTGGTTTTTAGGACCCGCATTTCTTATAACGGCGCTGTTTTTAGTTTTGGCGGAAAAAATAAGCCGCAAAACTGAAAAGTCAAGCGATGAAGTAAGCCTTAAAAACGCCGGCGCTATGGGATTATTCCAAGCGGTGGCGCTGCTGCCGGGAGTGAGCAGATCCGGCTCAACACTGCTAGGCGGCTTAATTTCAGGGCTTTCGCGTAGGTCTGCCGCTAAGTTTTCTTTTTTAATGAGTGCACCTGCGATATTGGGCTCATTTTTAGTAGAACTTAAAGATGTATTTGAAAGCGGCAATATGTCAACGCTTTTCAGCTTTGATATACTAATAGGCACTGCATTTGCGGCGATTTCAGGCTTCTTTGCTATACGCTATATGCTGCGCTTAATAGAAAAAATAAGCTTTAATAAGTTTGCTATTTATGTTGCAATAGTCGGCATAATTACTATTATATTTCAGCTCACGGGTTTTGCGGGCTTCCCACCCATAGTACAGTAAGGAGGATATATTTGATTACCCTGCCTATATCAAGCGCCGTTCTAGGTATGTTATTCTTATTAACATTTGCTCTGTGTTTCGTGCTGTTCTACAGGTTCAGCAATTTTCTGCCGCTGGATAGGGGAAGAGAGCTTGCTTTTGACGGCGATGTTTCAAAGGGCAAAAGAACAAGCGCAGGCATATTATTCGTGCTGCCTGTGTGTATACTATCGGTGGTGTTTTTCAGACTCTCCATTGAAAGCTATCTTTATATACTACTTATTATTATGGAAATGTTGGCAGGCTATCTGGACGACAACTCTAAAAAACCTTGGGGGGAGCTTAAAAAAGGGCTAATAGACCTTTTTATATCCTGCCTTGGGGCATATGTATTCATATATTTTAACAATACTCCTTTTATGTTCCCCGTACTTGGTTTTAGTTTAACTCTGCCGCCTATAATAGTGTTTGTTTTTGCTGTTGCGCTCATATGGGGAAGCATAAACGTAACAAACATATGCGATGGGGTGGATGGCTTAAGTTCCAGCCTAATTAGTATGTGCCTTGTTTTCTTTTTGGCTGCCTCCAGTAAAATGTATACCATGGAGGATTTCAGCCCCGTTACGATGCTTTTCCTTGCGGGATTGCTTGCTTATTCATACTTTAATGCGTCCCCAAGTACACATTTAATGGGGGATGCAGGTTCAAGGGCGCTAGGTGTGCTTATAGCAATAACAGCGCTTAAAAGCAGGGCGCCGCTTCTGTATATACCATTTGCTATTTCTATCATATTTGATGGGATGTCAAGCCTGCTTAAACTAACAGTACTTAGGGTAACTAAATACAAGTCCTTCATGCGCAATATTCGTACGCCGCTGCATGACCATGTGCGCGATAATTTGGGTTTTTCAGACACTCAAACTGTATTGCGTTTCTCGGTTTTTCAGCTTGTAATATCGTTGTTCTTTTATATGTTCATATAAAAAAACGGGCTGCCAAAAATGAACGGCAGCCCTTTAATTTTTGTGTATTAATCTATTATAGCTTCTTTATCTATTATAATTTCACTTTCGTCCGTCCAAAGTTTAACGGCGTTTTCGTAGGTTTCGTCCTGCTTTTGCTTGAGCAGGTCAGCTTTTATATCTTCCTGTACCTTGGATATATCTATAGCACCCTCTTTTACATCAGCGGAATAGTATACTATATAGTAACCATATATACCCTTGGCGGGTTTAGATACATCATCTATTTTTTTAAGCTCCATAGCGGCGTCCATAAACGCAATGTCAAAATCCTCAAAGCCTTTTCTTACTGCATAGCCTTCTTGCGGCATACCTGTGTCTTCGTTGTATTCTTGAGCTAGCGTATCAAAATCCTCACCTTCTATAAGGCGGTCGTATATGCCCTGCGCTTTTTCTATTATAGCTGCATAGCCTTTTTCAAGCGCGGTGTCAAGGTCATCCTCAGCTTGAAATTTCTCATCTTCAGCAGTTTCCAGCGCTTTTTTAAGCTCCGCCTTTTTGTCATTAAGTTCTTGAATTTTTTCAGTGGAGATGTTCTCTTCTTTAAGCGCCTCTTCGTTTGCATTATATGCGCTTTCAGCTTGGGTAAAGGCGGTTTCTTTATCGGACAGTACGCCCCTTGCGGTGTCTATTTCAGTTTGGTTTTCATCAAGGAATTTTATAAGTATTTGCTTTACCATGCGGTAGCCTGAGGGAGCGTAGTAGTTTGTTTGCCTGTTCATAAGGGCTCTGCCGTATTCGTTGGGGTCTTCCTTTGCAAGAGCCTCATCACGGGCAACTAAAGAATCATACTCCGCTTTTATTTCTTCGGCAGTTACACTTACATCTTTTATTGTTTCCTGCCTAAGTTTCTCCATTATTAATGTGTTTTTAAGCCTATCATTTTCTTCTTTCTTGCTGTAACCCTCGGCTATGGCTTTTTCTTCAAGGGCTTTTTCAAGTTCCTCGCCCTCAAGCTCGCTATCTGTAAAGAAGCGCGCTTTCATACCGTTTTTAATATTGTTCCAGCTGTTTTCAGTGTCTTTTTCAAGCTGCTTTATATCTTCCTCGCTAAGCACATCAAGCTGTAATTTTGCGGCTTTCTGCTTAAGCACGGTATTGCGAACTATATCGTCTATTGTGTTATCCCTTATTTCTTCCTCGCTAACGGCGGGGGCTTGCATCCCATAGCTTTTGTAAAATACCTCAAGCTGTTTTTGCATTTCAATGTTGGCATTGAGCTCTTCCGTGAAAGCTTTTTTGTTCATCTCTTCACCATTTACGGTAATTACAATGCGCGCGCCGTCAACTTCCGGGTCTTTAACAATTAGCGAACAGCCGCTTAACATAACACAGACTAAGATTAGGCTAATAAGCCTTAGTTTTTTCATAATAAGCACTACCTTTCCTATCATCACGGCAATAGCCGACAACAGAAATTATTATACATTATTAGGGCGTTTTCGTCTAGCATTGCGGCTTATTAAATGTTTTGCTATAATTACATGTAGATTAGAAAGGGGTAAGATGATACAGTATTTTTGCAGGCGCTGTCAGCGCCCGGGTCCCACACCTACCTGCGCCGCTTGCGGCAAGAGCATACCTGCAAGCAGCGTATGCAATGTGTGGGAAATGAGAGCGCTCCCTATTATGCAAAGGGAGAATATCTTTTTTATTTTTAGGCTTATGCTATCTGTTGTGCTGCTTGTGTTTTTAGCTATGCTCGCTATAGAATTCATATTCAGCTCCGGTGTTGATTCTATAAGCATGTTTTTAACCAGCTCCGGCGTTGTACCGCAGCTTTTGTACCTGTTTTTTGGCGGAGTGGTTTTTTGTTTAATAATATTGCTTCTCCAAGGCGACGAAACCGTTCAATGCCTTATAGAGCCAAAAGGCGTACTAAAGCGCACATGGATAAGACCAAGCCGCCTAAAATGCGCAACCCGCCTAATACGCTTTGATAAGCGTAATATACTCTTAAATGCTGAAAATGTGCCCTTTCTGCTTGCGCATGAAGAATACCTCGCCTTTCCTGATGTAAAACGTTATGCGCTATATCCCCGCAGCCAAAGGGTAAAGCTGTACCGTCCTTATGCATTTTTGTTTATGTATTTCAAAGTACCAAGGGATAGCTGGGAAGAAGCCGCAGATATGATAGCTTCAAAGCTTAAAAAACTCGGCTGATTATTTTGCGTTTTGCTAAATAATCTTTTATAATTGCTTGGTTATCACACTTAGGGGGAATGTCCGGTGATAAACTTACTTATATGGATATTATTCGGTTATGCCGCAGGTTATGTCGCTTCAAAAATAATGGGCGGTAAATCCGGCTTTATTACCTATGTTCTACTTGGAGTGCTGGGTGCGCTTGTAGGCGGTGCGCTTGCAGGGCTATTAGGTATACACGCTGAGGGTTTTTCCCCTGGTGCTTTTATAATTGCCGCTGCAGGCGCGTGTCTTCTTATTTATATCTTTCGTAAAATTAAAAACTGAAGGAGCAACTCTATGATTATAACATTAACTTTAAACACTGCGCTTGATAAAACCTTGGTTATGGATGAACTAAATGTAGGCAAGGTAAACAGGGTAAAATCTATAAGGCGGGATGCAGGCGGCAAGGGGTTGCTTGTATCAAAAACGTTAAGCGCTTTAGGTTCTGAAAGCGTTGCGCTTGGCATAGTGGGCGGCAGCATAGGGCAATTTATACTTTCTCAGCTGGACGAACTTGGCATAGCCAACGACCTTGTTGAAGTAAATATGGAAACCCGCACCAACCTAAAAATAATAGACAATAAAAACGGTACCTACACCGAAATAAATGAGCCGGGCGTACCGCTGCACAATATGGTAATAGAAGAAGTTTTCTACACCCTTCAAAGCCATGTAAGGCAGGGGGATAGCGTTGTGCTTGCGGGCTCTTTGCCTGAAGGCTGCAGGGAAAATATTTACGCCGATATGATAACCCACTGCAAAGCGGAGGGGGCTAAAGTATACCTTGATACTGAGGGCGAGCCTCTGCGCCTTGGTATAGAGAAAAAGCCGTTCATGATAAAGCCCAACAAGTTTGAGCTTGCCAGCCTATGTTCCTGCGACCCGGAAGACGATATAGCCCTGCTTGCCGAAGCTAAACGCCTTGTAAAAACAGGTATAGAGTATGTGCTTTTGTCGCTCGGCGCACTTGGCGCAATATTCGTTTCTAAAAACTTTACTCTAAGGGCAAGGGGCTTAAATGTGCCTGTTGTTGGTAGGTCAGGCGCGGGCGATGCCATGACAGCAGCCATGGTAATGGCTATGGAAAAGGAACTTCCGCCCGAGGAATGTCTGCGCTTTGCAGTTGCAAGCGCAAGCGCTAAAATAATGGTTGCGGGTACACAGCCGCCCGAAATAGAAACCGTTGAAGAACTATTGCCTAAGGTAGTAATAACAGATATGAAGGGGCTGTAATCAGTATTAAATGTAAAATTTTCGCTTAAATATTGACATAGAATTATAAAGAGTTTATACTCAACCGAGATAGATAATTGTTTTATCGTGTATGTCATTTGAAAGGAGAACAAGATGAAAAGGAATATAAGGTTTGCGGCTTTTTTACTGGCATTGCTTATGATAGTGGCTGCTATGCCCATAGCTTTAGCGGAAGGTCATACTCACAGCTATTCTAATGAATTTACCATAGATAGAGAGGCGACCTGTAAAGAGCCTGGCGAGAAAAGCAAACATTGTACTGTTGACGGTTGTAATGATAGGACGGAAATAACAACTATTCCAAAAACAGATCATGTTTTTACACGTTGGAACCCGATAATACCTGCAACTTGCGAAACGCCGGGAGAACAGGTTAGCAATTGTGATAATTGTGGAACAGCATCAGAGCCTCAACCTATTTCTCCAAGAGGGCATAATTGGTCGGCTTGGCAGGACGATCCGGAAAACCGAGCCACTTGTAAGGATGGTGGCAAACCGGGAAAAGAAATTCGCTACTGCAGTAATCCTGGCTGTGAAAAAGGCGGTGTTGAAAGGAGAGATGTTCCTGCTCCCTCTCATAGTTGGAGCCAGTATTATGTTCAAACAAGACCAACTTGCAGTGGCAAAGGTTCACAATATCGCATTTGTAGCAGATGTCAATTGAAAGAAACCGAAGAGGTTGCTGAACTTGGTAAAAACCAAACAGAAGGACATCGTTTTGGTGCATGGGAAACGATTTCAAAAGGAACTTGTATAAAAAAAGGTCAGCAAAAAAGAAAGTGTCCCGATTGCGGTAGAGAAGAATATCGCGAAACCGAATTTGGAAAACATGAGGTAAATCCCGGAGAAATGACGGTCAAGGGAAAAAAGGTTAAATTCTCATGGTACGCAAAGCCTGCTCCTACACTTGAGAGAAAAGGCAGAAAGGTGCAGTACTGCAAGCATTGTAAAAAGGTAATGAAAAGCCAAGAATACGCACCTGAAAACTACCACTATGATATACCGGTATACGGCTTTGGTCCTATGGCTGGCAGCGTAAGCACTGCGCTTGCAGGCTCCATGGAAAGGCTTATACCTGTAGATTTAACTACCCCGGGCGAAAAATATTATGCACTTGTATCTCAGGATAATAAACTTATAGGGCAGATAATAGTAGGCGTTACAGAAGGTTCGCTATCTGTAAACTACCGCACTAGCGACCCTGCAACTGTAGTTAAACAGGCTATGTTCTACTTCTACCCGAGCGCCGCAAGCATGACATTGCAGGACTTAAATGACCCCACAAAGGCGTATCAGTTCGGGCAGGCTATACCTACAGGCGGGCTTACAAGCTGCGTAATATCTCCAAGGCTTATTGTCAACTACGATTCTGACAACCCCGGCAACCGTATATTCAATGAAGCGGGGCTGTATATAGACGGTACAAGCAATAACTCTATGGTACTTCAAGAGATGACAAGCCAGCTTATCTACGGCTTTGCACCCGCTCCCGCACCTGAAGCGCCCGCTCAAGCAGAACCTGCCGCTGTTGAAACAGCTCCTGTTGAAGCCGCACCATCTTCACAGCAGGTAGTAGTGCCGGTAATACCCGGAAACTAACATTAATAATTACGCTCCCTTATGGGGGCGTTTTTTTGTGCAATTATGCATATACTGTGGTATAATTCTTTTGCCGAAAGGCAAAATTCAGGAGGTATAGATGTTAACATTAGAAAATATTTCGTGGTCGGTACCGGAAAAAAATAATATACTGCGGGATATAAACTTAAAAATACCGCATGGTAAGCTTACCGTTGTAACTGGCCCCAACGGCGGCGGCAAAACTTCGCTTGCAAAAGCTATTGCGGGTTTGCTGCCCGGTGTAACAGGCAAAATAACTTTTAACGGTAAGGATATTTCCAATCTAAATGTAACCGAAAGGGCGAGGGAAGGCATAAGCTTTGCATTTCAGCAACCTGTTCGCTTTAAGGGTATCACAGTTCGTAAAATGTTGAACCTTGCAGCGGCTAGGGAGCTTAGTTTTGAAGAAATATGCGACTTGCTTGGCAAGGTGGGTTTATGTACTATGGATTATATAGACAGGGAAATTGATTCCAGCCTTTCAGGGGGAGAGATAAAGCGCGTTGAAATAGCCACTGTACTGGCGCGAGGCACCAGTTTTAATATATTTGACGAACCTGAAGCAGGTATAGATATATGGTCTTTCAACGGACTGGTAAATGTGTTTAAGCAGCTTAAAGGCACAAGCAGCCTTATGATAATATCCCACCAAGAGAGGATACTTGAAATAGCTGACGATATAGTAGTAATAGCCGATGGTATGCTTAGAATAAGCGGTACGCGCGATGAAGTGCTGCCCTCGCTGCTTGAGGGTGAAATATTGGGGCTGTGTCCCGTAGGAGCAAAAGCTATATGATAAAGTTAAATGACATTACAAAAAGCCTGCTTAGAGCAGTATCAGGCTATGAAGATAAAGAATTTATTGGCGCATACAATATAAGGCAGGACGGGGAGTGTGCCGCAAGAAAAAGTACTGATAATATAAAAATAACCGCTAGAGAAGACGGTAAATCCGGCATAGAAGTGCATATAAAGCCCGGCACTAAGGGCGAAAGCGTGTATATACCCGCATGTGTAAGCTGCGGAAATGTAGCGGATTTAACATATAATGACTTCTTTATAGGCGAAGATGCTGATGTTACTATAATCGCAGGCTGTGGTGTACATAATGATAGCGAGAGCGAGTCCTTCCACCACGGCATACACCGCTTTGTTATGGAGAGAGGCTCAAAGGCAAGCTATATAGAAAAACATCTTGGTACAGGCAGCGGTAAAGGGGATAGGCGTATAGACCCTATTACAGAAATAGAGCTTAAAGAAAACTCTTACCTGTTTATGGATACCGTGCAGCTTGGCGGTGTAGACACTACAGACAGAAAAACTGTAGCCACTGTAGCAAGCGGTGCAAAACTTGTGGTACATGAAAGGCTTATGACCGATGGGGAAGATAAAGCCACAACCGATTTTGTTGTAAATCTAACAGGCGAAAACAGCTCCGCGGAAGTTATATCCCGCTCAGTCGCAAGGGGAAAATCAAAGCAGAAATTTATATCTCGTCTAATAGGCGAAAATGTATGCATGGGACATAGCGAGTGCGATTCACTTATAGCTGATGAGGCGGTGGTTTTTGCCGAGCCTGCGCTTGAAGCTATATCGCCCGATGCAGAGCTTATACATGAAGCCGCCATAGGCAAAATAGCAGGGGAACAGCTGCTAAAACTATGCACCCTAGGTCTTACTCAAGAAGAGGCTGAAAGGGTAATAATAGACGGCTTTTTAAGCTGATATATTTACTTTATAATAAATCTAAAAAAGCCGTACACTTAAACCGTGCGGCTTTTTGGTTTTTGGATTATATATTTTGTTGTTCAGTTTCCACATTCTATGGATATTTCGTTAAACAGCCCAAGCAGCTTGTCTATGCTTAAATCGCCTTTGGCGCTACCCGCGGCATCAAGCACTATTTCGCCGCTATGCATCATAAGGAGTCTATCCCCATATTCAACCGCGTAGCGCAGGTTATGCGTTACCATTATTGTGGTAAGTTTTCTTTCCCTAACAAGCTTTTCAGTTAAATGCATTATTACATCAGATGTCTTAGGGTCAAGCGCGGCGGTATGTTCGTCAAGTATAAGGAAATCTATATCCGTCATAGTTGCCATAATAAGCGCAAGCGCCTGTCTTTGCCCGCCGGATAGGCTGCCGCAGCGCTTAGACAGCATGTTTTCAAGTCCGAGACCTAATTGGCTTAGCATATCCTTATAGGTATCTATACGCTTTTTATCAGTATAGGGTGTTAGATTCATGCGCTTATTCTTAGCATCAAACAGGCATAAATTTTGAAGTACGGTTAAATTTGCACAGCTTCCAAGTGCGGGGTTTTGGTATATCCTGCCAATGCGTTTATTGCGTATATGTTCTTTAGTGTATGTAATATCGCTGCCGTCTATAAGTATTTTGCCTTTTTCAACGCCTATTGAGCCGCATATTATGTTTAGCATACTGGTTTTACCCGAGCCGTTGCTGCCTACAACCGATACGAAGCTTTCTTCCTCAATTGCAAGGGAAAAATCTTCAAACAGGCAAAGCTCGCGAACCGTGCCGGGGTTATAGGTCTTATGTATGTTTTTAAGCTCTAACATGTTTTTTGTTCCCTCCTTTTTTAAGGCTCTCTATGCCTAGTATGCCAAGGAAAAGTAGGGCGGTTACAAGCTTCATATCGCCGGGTTTTAAGCCAAGCACTATTGCGAGCGTGTAGCATAGCTTATATATAATTGCGCCTATAAGCACGGCGAGGGTAGAATAATCTCTATTTGCGCTGCGAAACAGCGTTGTACCTATTATTACAGATGCAAGCCCCAGAACTAAAGTACCAGTGCCCATACTTGCCTCAAACAGACGCTGCTGCTGGCATAGTATTCCGCCGCTTAGCGCAACGAGCGAGTTTGCTATAACAAGACCCCATATTTTAACATTACCTTTATCCCTTGCAAGGGAAGTTACTACTTGTTCATTATCTCCGGTTGCCCTAAGCA
Organism: Christensenellaceae bacterium; assembly: GCA_012837835.1. Lineage (GTDB taxonomy): Bacteria > Bacillota > Clostridia > Christensenellales > Aristaeellaceae > DTU024. The sequence goes on from DUQK01000026.1 coordinate 13,929, forward strand.
GAAGCCCAAAGCGCGTACTGAAAAACGCGTCGAGCAGCAGCTTTATAAAAAGCGCAATAACAAGCGATATTATAAGCGAGCTGGTGCCTGCTGGAAGAAAATCCGCCAGTGCATTGTTTCTAAAAAGCGTTACGGCGTTTCTTGGTATGGTTAGCAGAGAATTGCCGTCTGATATGCGAAGGTTAATGGAGTATAACCCCGTCATAACTATAACGCCGGAAAATAAATCTCTAACCTTAAGTTTTACATTTATAAGTCCCGTTGCAAGCCCTGCCAATGCACCGGCTAACATAGCCCCTAAAAGGCATATTATGGGGTTTATTCCCCTAAGGAGCATGGCTGTAGAAACCACGCCCCCTAAGGGGAAAGTACCGTCAACGCTTAAATCGGGAAAGTCAAGTATGCTGTATGTTATGTATATTCCAAGGGCTAATATGCCGTATATCAGCCCCTGTTCTATGCTTGACGGCACTGAATATACAAATGCCTGCAATATATCCATGAACTTCTCCTAGTCTACTATGGTTGCCCTTTGGAGCAGCTCTTCAGGTACTGTAATATTAAGCTCTTCAAGCTTTGCGGTGTTTATATAAAGCTTGTTATCAAGTATTACTTTGTAGGGAATGCTGTTTGCATCTTCACCCTTTAATACCATTGCCGCCATATCTCCGGTGTGTTTTCCAAGGGCAATATAGTCTAGCCCCTCTGCTGCTACGCAGCCTAATATAACCTGCTCAACTTCGCTGCCGAAAACGGGTATTTTGGCTGCGTCTGCCTGCTCAAGCAACACATCTAGGTATTGTACCACAGTATTATCAAGCACCATGCTTATACAGTCGCACTTAGATATTAGCCCCGGTACTGCAAGCGCTATTTCGCTGCCGTTTGACACTGTGGTGACTACAACATCAAAGCCGTATTTTGGAGCTAGCTCTTCATACATTTTTACCTGTACTGCGCTGTTGGCTTCGCCCACTGTGTACATAAGCCCAAGGTTTTTAGCTTCAGGCAGGAGCGCTCTCATCATTATTAGCTGGTCTTCAATGGGGAGTGTGTCACTTGTACCTGTTACTTTACCTATGTTTTTGCCGTTTTCATCCGCAAGACCTGCGGCGCTAGGGTCTGATACGGCGCAGTATATTACCGGTATTTTGTCATCAAAGGTATTAGCGCATATAGCAGCCATGGGAGTTGCTATTGCGCATACAAGGTCGTATTTTGCGGCAAGGAAACTGTCTGCAATCTGCGATGCCAGTCCCATGTCTGATTGGGCGTTTTGTACCTCTATTGTGATGTTTTTGTCTTCTACAAAGCCGTGTTCCGCTAGCCCCTCAATAAAGCCTTCTCTGCAGTTGTCAAGTGAGCCGTGTACTGCGAACTGCGCTATACCTATGCGGTAGTTTTCTTTTGCTGATACATTTGTAATTACTGCGATTAGTACAAGTATTACTACAAAAAACCTATATTTTTTCATGTTATTATCCTTCCTTCTTTATAAAATTTAATATTAACTTTAGGAAAACCTTTCCACATACAAGCTCTGATAAGCATAATTACCTCCCTTAAACAAATCCGCCCCGGCAATTTTGCCGAGGCGGAGAAAAATCTACGCGGTACCACTCAACTTTGGGCTTACGCCCACTCTCTCCATATGCTAACACATATGCCGCCATGCTAACGGGTGCGGATCCCGTGCTGCCATACTATATTTCCTGCAGCCCCTCAGGAGCCCATTCAACCGGTATCGCCACGCCGCCTTGCACCATATAGCGGCTCTCTTTAGAAGCTGAAGACCGGAATACTATCCTCCCTCAACGGTGTATTTGAATAATACATTCGAAGTTGAAAATTGTCAATTCTTTTTTGTTTTTAGTTTGTATTTTGTATATTATATAGATAGCAGCATATAAATTGCATTATGGCTGCTACTTAAAAAGTATTATGGCAAATATTCTTTATTGATGGTATAATGCACTCACGGAAAGGAGCGTATGCATTTATGGAAGCCGATGCCTTAGGCATCCACATATTTTTACAGGTGCTGCTGTTTATACTATCAGGGCTTATGCAAGCGGCAAACGTTGCCTTAAACACATTAAATATAAGCAAGCTTAAGAGGGACGCTATGGCGGAGGATAAAGCTTCCCAGCGCTTAAGCGAGGCTATAGACAAGCTGCGTAATATACCAAGCCCGCTTGAAGTGGCGCTTGTTTTTATGTTCTCATTGCTCTCAGCTTCGTTTACAATAAGCTATGGCGATATGCTTTCTAATGCGCTATATAATGTATGTGGGAAAAACACATCACAGGCTATGCTTAGCGTTGTTTCATATCTTATAGTGCTTATAGTGCTTTGTTTTATATTTATGCTTTTTTCAATAGCATTGCCAAAGAAAATAGTACGCACAAAGGCTGAGGATACTGCAAAATCCCTGCTGCCTTTTATAAGGCTTGTAAATGTGCTGTTCAGCCCAATGGCAAATCTTCTGTCAAATTTGTCATCCGCAATATCCCGTTCAGCAGGCGTAGACCCTGATGCAGATGTTGAGCAGGTAACAGAGGATGAAATCCGCATGATGGTAGACGCGGGCGAAGAAAAAGGCGCAATAGAGGAACTTGAACGCGACCTTATAGAGAACATATTCGAGTTTAACAACATGACGGCAGAAGAATGTATGACACACCGTACCGACATGCAGAGCATATATATAGACGATAGCGACGAAAACATTATTGAAACTATAAAAACAACCGGATTTTCCCGTTTCCCCGTGTATCAAGAAGATTTAGACCATATAATTGGTGTAATTACTACCCGCGATTATCTGCTTAATTTAACAAGGGAAAAACCTAAAAAGCTTAGAAATCTGCTGCGCCCCGTGCGCTTTGTGCCTGAAACAGTGCGTACCGATGTGCTTTTCCGCAGTATGCAGGAGGATAAGATACATATGGCGGTGGTGGTGGACGAATACGGCGGCACCAGCGGCATAATAACTATGGAAGACCTGCTTGAAGAAATCGTAGGCAATATATACGATGAATACGATATTCAAGAGCAGATGGACATAATCGAAAAAGAAAAGGGCGTGTGGGGGGTTTCCGGCGGTACGGATATAGAGCAGTTTAACAAGGTTACAGGCTTTGAACTACCGCTTGACGAAGAATACGATACCATAGCGGGCTTTATATTAGATAACCTTGGAGCAGTGCCGGAGGACGGAAGCAAGCCTAGGGTAGAGCTTGAAGGGCTTATATTTCAGGTTGAAAAAGTATGCGATAGACGCATAGAATGGGTGGAGGTAAGAGAGATTGAAATATGATGTAATTATAGTAGGTGCGGGTCCTGCAGGCTGCTCGGCAGCGCTTACCGCAAGGCAGCGCAACCTTAAAACATTAGTTGTATATAATGCGGAAGGCGCTATGGAAAAGGCGCACCGTGTTGATAATTACCCCGGTATGCCAAATATTAGCGGCAAAGAATTTATTAAAATAACAAGGGAGCAGATGCTTGAAGCAGGCGCTGAGCTTAGAAAAGGTCTGGTTCAAAAAATAGTTCCTATGGGCGGAAGCTTTTCCTGCCTTGTTGAAAACGATATATATGAAGCAAGCAGCATAATACTTGCCTGCGGCACTGCAAGGGTTAGAACGCTTCAAAACGAGGAAGAGCTTCTCGGGCAGGGCGTAAGCTACTGCGCCACATGCGACGGTATGTTTTATAGGGGTAAAACTGTAATAGTGGTAGGTTCGGGCGGTGAATCCGTTGAGGAAGCAAACTATCTGGCTGAAATAACTAAGGTAAAATACTGCTCTGAAAAGAAGCATGATACTTCAAAGCTTAATGAAAATATAACTTTAATCGACGATAAACCCCGCTCAATAGAAAAAAGTGATGAGGGCATGAAGCTTATATGCGATAAGTTGGAGCATGTTGCAGATGGAATATTCGTAATTCGCCCTGCAATTGCGCTGACTCAGCTTTTGCCTGAACTTGAAGTAAAAGACGGCAGCGTGTATGTAGATAAGGATATGGCAACCAATGTCAATGGCGTATTTGCAGCTGGCGATATGGTGGGTCAGCCCTTTCAGGTCGCAAAGGCAACGGGGGAGGGGAATATAGCAGCGCTATCCGCCTCCAAATATATTAAGCAGGCAGAAAATGAATAGAGGGCTAGGGGTATTATTCCTTGTATCATTGCTACTTTGCAGTATTTTTCCTGTGTACGCAGAAAACAACGGGCTTAATATAAGCTTTAAGGAAATAAGCAAGGAATACAAAAAAGAAGATACCCTTATATACGATTATTATTGCAAATATCCTTTTATAGAAGGCGATAGCCCCGTTGCTGAAAGCATAAACTATTATTATGTAGGCGTAATAAATGAGATGACGGATTTACTGCTTCCTATGTACGTAGAAGACCCTGATATGGCTAAAGGTGCGGATAACTATATACACCAAGTATACGAGATATGCTGTAATAATGGGCGCTTTTTTTCAACAAGGATGTTGCAGGAGCAAAAGCTGGACGGAATAATCAAAAACAGCGTATATTCGCAGGTGTTTGATGTATCCGGCGAATACGCGGGCGAAACTCTTACATTAAGGGGTGTACTCACAGAAGTTGGGGATAGCAGTGAACAAATAGCGGCTCTAGTACTAAAAGACATATGGAGCAAAATAGAGCCTGAAATTAATAAACCTAACTCCCCTTGGAATGAAGATTTGTGCTTTGATACTTTTTCACTTGATTTTTATCCTGAGGAGCATTATTATGCAGATGAAGAGTCCAATGCGGTATTCTACCTGCAGCCTAATATTTTTAGACATGACGGCGAAATAGTAACGTTTGTCTATAGCCGTTTAGATATTGAAAACTTAATAAAGGAGGATGAAAAATCATGATGGATGCTTTAGTAAAAGCAACTCCCGACAAGGGATTAAAACTAATGCAAGTTGAAAAACCAAAATGTGGTCCGAACGATGTACTTATAAAAATTAATAAGACTGCTATATGCGGAACTGACTTGCATATATACAACTGGGACGTTTGGAGCCAAAAGCATATAAAACCACCGCTTGTTATAGGGCATGAATACGTAGGTAGGATTGCGCAGGTGGGTGAAAACGCTAACGGTTTTAAGGTGGGCGATAAGGTTTCAGGGGAAGGGCATATAGTATGCGGGCACTGCCGTAACTGCCGCGCAGGTAACGGTCAGTGGTGTCATGCAACTGAAGGTGTGGGCGTGCAGCGCAGCGGCGCATTTGCTGAATACCTAGTAATACCCGCTTCAAACTGCATACCTATTTCAGAGGAACTGCCGGACGATATAGTTTCTTTCTTTGATGCTTTTGGCAATGCTACGCATACCGCTCTTATGTTTGATGTGGTGGGCGAAGATGTGCTTATAACTGGTGCCGGTCCCATAGGTATTATGGCTGCTGCCATATGCAATAAAAACGGTGCAAGAAATGTAATAATAACCGACCTTAACGACTATCGCCTTGAACTTGCAAAAAAACTTGGCGCTACTGCAACTGTAAATGTTACGAGAGATTCACTTGAAAAAGTAATGAAAGAACACTGTATGGTAGAGGGCTTTGATGTAGGGCTTGAGATGTCGGGCGCAGCTTCAGCGCTAAACCAGATGATAGGCAATATGCGAAACGGCGGAGCTATTGCGCTGCTCGGTCTTTTTGGCGATAAACAACCTACGCTTGATATGGATGAAATAATACTAAAAGGTCTAACTGTAAAAGGCATATACGGTAGGCGTATGTATGAAACTTGGTATAAGATGGGCGCTATGGTTGAGGCGGGGCTTGATTTGAGTCCGCTTATTACACATCGTTTCCACTATACGGAGTTTCAAAAAGCCTTTGATATTATGAACACAGGCAACAGCGGAAAGATTATTTTAGATTGGAGCAAATAATATGAAAAAAGCACTTCATTATTACACTGAGATACTTGAAGAAATAAAAAAATCAGGCACAGAGAAGGACGAAAGGGTAATCACAACTCCCCAAAAATCAAGGATAGATACAACCAAAACAGATAATGTGCTTAACATGTGCGCGAACAACTATCTTGGTCTGTCTGATAATAAAAAGCTTATTAAGGCTGCTAAAGACAGCTATGACAAATGGGGCTTTGGTCTTTCCAGTGTGCGCTTTATATGCGGCACGCAGAGTGTACATAAGGAGCTTGAGAATAGGCTCGCACATTTCCTAGGCATGGACGATGTAATACTGTATTCCTCATGTTTTGATGCAAACGGCGGTCTTTTTGAAACAATTTTAACCGAAGAGGACGCTATCTTTTCTGATGAACTCAACCATGCCTCTATAATAGATGGTGTAAGGCTATGCAAGGCAAAGCGCTACCGCTATAAAAATAGCGATATGGCTATGCTTGAAGCGCAGCTTAAAGAAGTGCAAGATGCCCGTATACGCTTAATCGCTACCGACGGCGTATTCTCAATGGACGGTTATATTGCAAAACTGCCCGAAATATGCGACCTTGCGGATAAATACGATGCCCTTGTAATGGTGGACGATAGCCATGCAACAGGCTTCATGGGTAAAAACGGCAGAGGCACGCATGAACATTGCGGCGTTATGGGAAGGGTAGATATAATAACCAGCACCTTCGGCAAGGCGCTTGGCGGCGCTTCGGGTGGATTTACTGCGGCGAGGCAGCCAATTGTGGATTTGCTAAGGCAAAGGTCAAGACCGTATTTGTTCAGCAACTCTGTTGCCCCTGCCATTTGTGAAGCTACTCTTGCAACGCTTGATTTGCTTGAAGAAAATACCAGCCTTCAGGACAAGGTGCATGAAAACACGCGTTACTTTAAGGAAAAACTCCAAAGCCTAGGTTTTGATGTATTGTCCGGCGAGCACCCTATTACCGCAGTAATGCTATATGATGCGCATGTGGCGCAGGAATTTGCCGAAAGAATGCTTGATGAGGGCGTTTATGTGGTAAGCTTCTCATTCCCCGTTGTGCCAAAGGAAAAAGCGCGCATAAGGGTACAGATAAGCGCTGGACACTCAAAAGAAGATTTGGACTTTGCCGTAAGCTGCTTTGAAAAAGTAAAGAAAGACATGAATATATAGAAGAAAGGTTACTCATGACAGAAACTAAAATCAAAACTAAACCTATACTATTTTCGGGCGTTCAGCCATCAGGCGCTATTACGATTGGTAATTATATAGGGGCTATACGCAACTTTGTGCTGCTAAAGGATAGCTATCGCTGCCTGTTTTCTATAGTGGATCTTCATGCCCTAACGGTAAGGCGTGAGCCGGCATTACTTAGACGAAGGACTGTCGAGCTTGCTGCCCTATATATAGCCTGCGGGCTGGATCCTGAGGAAAACCTCATATACTGCCAGAGCCATGTGCCGGAACATGCAGAGCTAACATGGATACTAAGCTGCTACACCTATATGGGAGAGCTCAGCCGTATGACGCAGTTTAAGGCTAAAAGCGAAACAAACAGCGATAATATAAATGCGGGGTTGTTTACGTACCCTGTGCTTATGGCGGCGGATATATTGTTGTATCAGACGCAGATTGTTCCCGTAGGCGCAGATCAAAAACAACACCTTGAAATAACAAGGGATATTGCGCAGAGATTTAACGCGCTCTATGGCGATGTTTTTGTAGTGCCTGAAGTATATATGCATAAAGAAACCGCCAAAATAATGAGCCTTAGTGACCCCTCAAGAAAGATGAGCAAGTCCGACCCAGAAGAAAGCTATATTTCGCTGCTTGATTCTCCGGACGACATACGCCGCAAGTTAAAACGCGCGGTAACAGATAGCGATACAAATATAGCTTTTGACCCTGAAAACAAGCCCGGTGTAAGCAACCTTATAACCATTTATTCCGCGCTTTCAGGCGATAGTGTAGAAAAAACAGTTAAGCATTTTAATGGCAAAGGCTATGGCGACCTTAAAAAAGAAGTAACAGAGGTTGTTATAGAAAGCCTTAAACCTATACAGGACAGGTTTAATGAGCTTATAAAAGACAAACAATACATAAACGGTATACTTAAATATAATGCCGAGCGTGCTGGTTCTATCGCTCAAAGGACGCTGAGGAAGGTGTATAAAAAGGTAGGGCTTTACCAACTATAAGGAGATAGCTATGGAGTATATACCATTTAAGCTAAATAATGGTGAAGATAAAAAGTTAATAATATGGGATTGTCCTGCGCCTGCAAGGGCGGTAATGCTTATAATCCACGGCATGTCAGAGCATATTGAGCGATACTCAAGGCTTGCAAAGGCGCTTAACAAATCGGGAATAGCTGTCGCGGGCTTTAACCTTGCCGGGCACGGTGAAGAGCTTTCCAAGGATAATATTGGTGTATTTGGTCCTGATGGCTGGAACAATATGATGTGTGATGTATCAAACGCCCATGATATACTTAAAAGTAAATATCCTGATATACCTCTTGTAATGTTGGGGCACAGCATGGGTAGCTTTCTTTTAAGGTGCTACATAATGCGCTTTGAGGATAAGCTGCCTGATATGCTGGTTTTAAGCGGTACCGGCTATTACGGAAAAACAATTGTAAGGCTTGGTTATGTACTGGCGGGGCTTATATCTTTATTTAAGGGAAAGTATAAGCCATCTAAGCTTATTTCAAGCATAGTATTTCCAAAGGATAAAAAGGCAAAAACTGCCTTTGATTGGCTAAGCCGTGATACCTTAGAGGTGGAGCGTTACATAAAAGACCCTCTATGCGGTTTTCCTTTGTCCTCAGGCTCGTATAGGGATTTTTTCGGCGGTCTTATGATGCTAACATATGAGGGCTCAAATAATGCGGTAAAGCCTAATATGCCCGTGCTTTTTATATCAGGCGAAATGGATCCTGTAGGCAAGGGTAATGGAGTTAAAAAAGTAGCGGGAAATTATAATAAATCGGGCTATAAGAATATTAGCGTTAAGCTGTACCCTGAAGCACGTCATGAGCTTTTTAACGAATTAAACAGGGATAGCGTGACGGAAGAACTTACTATGTGGATTGACGATAGCATAGAAAAAATCAGCCAAGCTGCACAGCAATAATATGATTATAGGCATAGGCGTTGATATGTGCAGTATATCACGCATGGAAAAGCTTGTTGATAATAATCGTTTTGTTGAGCGTATATTTACTTCTGATGAAAAAACCTATGCCGAAAGCCGAGGGGTTTTTAAGGTTTCGTCATTAGCTGCTATGTTTGCTGCTAAGGAGGCGTTTATGAAAGCTATAGGCACAGGCATAGGTCCTGTGCCCTTTAAAGATATACAGATAATACATAATGAGCTTGGTAAGCCATATTTTGTTTTACATGGTAAAGCAGAGGATATTCTAAAGCAGCTTGGAGGGGAAAGTACACATTTAAGTATATCCCATGAGGGGGATATAGCTATCGCATTTGTAGTGCTGGAGGGAAATCGTGAACTTTAGTATAAGCCCAGAATATATGAGAGCTTGGGAGCAGCATGCTTTTTCTAAAGGTGTATCTAGCCTTTACCTTATGGAAAAAGCTGCGCGTGCTTCACTTGAAGCTATAAAAAGCATTATAAGCTATCCACTTGCGGACAAGTGTATACTGGTAGTATGTGGTAGCGGAAATAATGGGGGAGATGGCATTGCGCTTGCTAGAATGTTGGCGGATGAAGGTGTGGAAACACATGTATATATACTTAAAGAGCCACACACATATGATGCAAAGTATAATTTAGAAAAACTAAAATATACCAATGCTAAAATTCTCGAAAAAGCTGAGTTTGTTAATTATGATTTAATTGTAGACGCAATATTCGGAACAGGTCTTAGAGGCGGGGTAAAGGGTGAAGCTGCTAATATAATACATGGCATTAACTCTAGCGGTGTAAAAGTACTTTCCCTTGATATACCCTCAGGCATAGACGTGAATACTGGATATGCGGAGGGAGCTTTTATTAGAGCAAAATATACTATAAGCTTTCAAAAAGCTAAACACGGTCTCTTCTTTTCAAAGGAAGGGGCAGCAGGTGAAATAATAGTTGCTGATATTGATTTGCCCAGCATATACATGCCGCCAATTACAAACTTACAGGATAGAGCGGCTATTATGCATCAGGAGGATTTTTTGAGCTTAATCCCAAAACGTAATCCATATAGTTATAAAGGGGATTTTGGCAGGGTACTTCTATATGTGGGCAGTTTTGGTATGGCGGGCGCAGCTTCTATGGCTGCACTAGCATGTATTAAATCGGGTGCGGGGCTTGTATATGTACTCTGCGAAGATAAAGTAGCTGAAATAATGCAAAACAGCGTGCCAAATGCAATGTGCGTACATGAAAAGCCTGAAAACATAAGCCTATTTGCACTAGGCTGCGGCATAGAAGAAAATGCTTCCACTTGGGAAACCATACTCGAGTTGTTTGATGATAATATACCCTCAATATGGGACGCGGGCGCGCTTAACCTTCTGGCTAAAAACCCTATAAAACTAGGCGAAAGAGCTATAATAACCCCGCATATTGGCGAAGCTGCAAGGCTGCTTAAATGCAAAAACGAAGATATTCAAAATGATATGTTTTCAGCAGCTATAGAGCTTAATAGTCGCTTTGGAGCAAATGTACTGCTTAAAGGAAATAGTACGCTCATGTATGATGGTAAACATTTTGCTATTCAGCCTGGGGGCGTGTCTGCGCTTGCGAAGGGAGGCAGTGGAGATGCGCTGCTTGGAATACTCTCAGCTATATATGCTCAGCAAAAAGGGGATAAGCCGCTAATTGCAATGCAGCTTGCCTCTTATTGGCTGAACTTATCGGGTAGATATGTCCAACAAAAGCAGGGTAGCTATTCTCCTACAACTATGGATATTGTAATTTCACTTGGTAATGCGCTTACCAGCATAAAAGGGTAATAAAAAACACATAAAAGGGTAATAAAAAACAGCGCGGGCCTGCGCTGTTTTCTTAAGCTATTATAATTATAGCAGTTTAAAGCGTTGCCAAATGTTCTGGTATTCGCTTGCATATTCACCTATATCCTGTATAAATTCCGCATCTTTAAGCAGTTCCTCGGGTATGTTTATTATAGGGCTGTTTTTAAACTCGTCAGACATAAGTTCAAGTGCAGCAGTATTTGGAGACATATAGTACTGCAGCTCTGCTATGCGTGCACCTATTTCAGGCTCAAGCAGGTAGTTGAGCAATTTGTGTGCATTTTCGGGGTGTGGAGCATCTTTTAAGATTACTAAACTGTCTATTCCAAAGCCAAGACCTTCCTTGGGATATACTACTTTAAGATCCGGTCTTTCATTAAGCGCTATCATGGCAAATGAGGTAAATATATAGCCTACTGAACATTCGCCAGATATAAGGTCTAAATGCGGGCTGTCGTAGTTGAAAGAGCGTATATTAGGACGAAGCTTTGCGAGTTTTTCTTCAGCCTGCTTTAGTATTTCATCATCGGTAGTGTTAAACGAATGTCCAAGCGTTTTAAGGGTAATGCCTATTATGTTGCGGGCATCGTTTATCATAACAATAGAGTCGTTAAGCCTTTCATCCCAAAGGTCTTCATAGCCGGTGATTTCAAAGTCTACAACCGCGGGATCGTATAGTATAACCGGCGTGCCTGCTGTATAGGGTACAGTATACTCATTATTTTCATCATAATATTTGTTTAAGTACCCTTCGCCTAAATTTTTGTAATTAGGCAGTAAATCCTTGTTAAGCTTGTATAAAAGATCATCCTTGCGGAGCATGTTAATAGCATAGTCACTGGCAAGTATTAAATCGTACTCGCCCGGGGTACCTTGAACCTTTAATAGCATCTCTTCGTTGCTTTCAAAAGCGGAGTAGTTAACCTTTATACCGGTGTTGTTAGTAAATTCTTCTAACGTCTGTGCGTCTATATACCCATCCCAGGAGAATATATTCAGCACTTTTTCTTCCTCAGCATTTACTAAGCCTAAAGTAAATACCATTGAAATAAGCAGAATAAAGCTTATAAGCTTTTTGAGTTGTTTCATGTTTTCCTCCTTTTATAAAGATACTATATGAAACGAGGCGGCTCTAGCCAGCCTGTTCATCACTGCAAGCCCCAGACCGTTTTCGGGGAGTGTTTCGGTGAATATGCGTTTTACATTACGTTCGTCCATCTGCCTTAGTAGATAGAACAGTCTATGTGCTGCTTCCTGCGCGTTTTTTCCCATACTTTCAACCGGTAAGCCTTCGTATAAACAAAGGTTTTCTTCCATAGCGAGTATACAGTCGCCACTTTGGAAATTATCTCTTATGTAGCTTGCTATTGCCTCCGGTTTGCCTTTTATAAGGCACATAGGTGCCTTTGGGGCATAATGCCTGTGGCGCATACCGGGGGAAGGAGCATGTGCGTTTTGCGGGATATCCCGCATCACTCCTGCAGATACTTCGCATTCTCCAAGTACCATGCTTATTTCTTCCGGTGTAACCGCGCCTGGTCTATATATGCAAGGCACATCCAATGTCATGTCTATTACGGTTGATTCAAGTCCCACTTCACTTGAACCCCCGTCAAGTATATAGTTTACCCTGCCATTTAAATCGTCAAGCACATGCTTAGCAGTGGTTGGGCTTGGTTTTCCGGAGCGGTTTGCACTTGGGGCAGCAATAGGACAAGCAGAATACTCAATAAGCTTAAGCGCCACAGGGTGCCTTGGCATACGTACAGCAACTGTACTAAGTTTAGCAGTTGTTATATCCGGTACTATGGGTTTTTTGTTTAGCAGCATAGTAAGAGGTCCGGGCCAATATAACTTGGCAAGCGTTTTAGCGTTGGTTGTAAAATCGCAAAGTTCCTCTGCCTTAAAAATACTGTTTACATGCAGTATAAGCGGATTATCCGCCGGACGCTGCTTGGCGGAAAAGATACTCGCCACAGCGGTTTTATCTAGCCCATTTGCACCAAGTCCGTATACGGTTTCAGTGGGAAAGGCAACAAGACCGCCGTTTCTAATGCAATCAGCCGCTTTTTTTATGTTTGCATCAGTGCAGGCGAGCAGCTGTGTTAGCATAATACATCACCTGAATTATAATAAGGATACCCCAAAGTGCCGTTGCTTCTGTTTTTTCACCCGCTATGTTAAGCAGGGTGGTGCCCTGCGAATAGCTTTTGCCTTCCTCTCAAGGGAGGCACGGCAGCCACTACCCGACCCGGGCTCCGATTAGTGTGATGTGGGTAAAAACAACAAGCTGGCGCACACTTCAGGAATACCCTTCTGAGATAATTATAATAAACTGCAAATAGACTGTCAAGCGTGCAGCTTGATAAGTACTTTATGGCTTTACAATAAGTATTTCTTCAAACCCTTGGGGGCGGAAGCCATCTCTTTGTATTTGTTCTGATATTTCTCCTCGGTATTGCCAAGCATAGCGTATGCTGCAATCTTGCTTTCTTCTACACCGGGCTGGTTGTAGGCATCTATATCAAGCAGTTCGCCAAGGTATGCGGTTACCATTTCAAAGAAATATATAAGCTGCCCTATGCTATAGGCATTTACTACGGGTATGCGTATAGTCTGGCTAACGCGACCGCTCCTAAGCAGCGCATATTGTGTGCCTAGATACTCAGCGTTTATAAGCTCATTAAGTGTTTTACCGCCAAGGAAGGATACATTCGGGTACTCATAGCAGCCTTCAGGTATTTCAACGGTTTCGCGGTATTTGCCTACATGTATGAAGGTTACAACCTTATCATACGGACCTTCAGTATATAGCTGCAATTGGCTATGCTGGTCAGTAACGCCAAGCGACTTAACAGGTGTCTGCCCAACATTTACTGCCATACCTTTGCGGGTTACATTTTTACCTAGGCTTTCCGCCCATAATTGGCAGAACCAGTCCGCCATATATTTAAGGCTGTCAGCATAGGGCATAACCACATGTATGTTTATGCCTTTTTCTTCGGTAAGGAGGAATTGTATTGTTGCCTCAAGCAGCGCCATGTTTTCCCAAAGCAGCGGGCTTTTTAACCGCTTATCCATTGCCTTAGCGCCTTCAAGCATGGCTCTTATATCTATACCGCATACAGCTGCAGGTAGCAGACCAACGGGGCATAGCTCAGAGAATCTGCCGCCTACACTTTCGGGTATATAGAAGAGCTTAAAATTATGCTCAAGCGCAAGACGTATGAGGTTGCCTTTTTCTTTGCTAGTAGTGGCGACTAAGTGTTTCGTCCAGTCATCACCAAGCGCCTCTTTAAGAGCGGTTGAAATAATGAGGTATTGGCTCATGGTTTCGGCGGTTGCACCGGACTTAGTGATTACGTTGAAACAAGTCTTTTTAACGTCTATCACATCAAAAAGCGCTTTCATGCGTTCAGGGTCGATATTATCTTCCACATAGAACTTAGGTCCGCCCCGCTTTTCCCTAGGAAGCTGGTTGTAATGCATATGGTTTAATGCCTGCTGCACTGCAATGGGACCAAGAGCGCTTCCGCCTATGCCAAGCACTACAAATGCATCAAATTCGTTTCTGATATAATCAGCAGCAGCTTCAATATCGTCCAGAATATCGTCCTGATTGTAGGGGAGCTCGGTCCAGCCAAGCCAGCCCTTGCCGCGGTTTGCGTTTATTGCATCATATGCTGCCTTAGCTCTGTCTGCCATACTATCAATCTGATCTACTGTTAGACCGTAAGGGTAGCCAACCACATCCGCCATGAGGTTGTTAATGTCTAAAGTAATGGGAGATTTGTCCATGCTCATATTAATTCCTCCTCGTTTTTGTGAATTATAGCACAATTTCTTGTAGATTAAAACATGTTGACAATCACAAGTCTAAAACCTATAATATTTTTAGCGCGGGAGGGCATTATATATAGGTTTTTCCCTGTTGCTTTTCCCGCTGTGCCCGTGTTGTATTAGCTAAAAGCTTAAAGTCTGGGCGGAGTGCAATTGTCCCGTGCAGCTGTGCAGGGATTGTTTTTTTAGGGAGGATAGATGATACAGGCGCCAAAAGGAACAAAAGATATATTACCGGAGGATTCCTACCTCTGGCAGTGGCTTGAAGAAATAATGCGCAGTGAAGCTTTACTTGCGGGGTATAGCGAGATTAGAACCCCTGTTTTTGAGCATACTGAGCTTTTTCAAAGGGGCGTTGGAGATACGACCGACATTGTCCAAAAGGAGATGTACACCTTTTTGGATAAGGGCAAGCGTTCAATAACACTAAAGCCTGAAGGCACTGCAGGTGTTGTGCGGGCGCTTATAGAAAACAGGCTATATGCAAATGCGCAGCCTACCAAGGTTTACTATCTTAACTGCCCTATATTCCGTTATGAAAATCCCCAATCAGGCAGGCTAAGGGAACACCATCAGTTTGGTATGGAGTGCTTTGGAGCTCCACATCCAACGGCAGAGGCAGAGCTTATAGTGCTTCTTATAAATATATTAAATAAACTTGGGCTTAGCGAACTATCTGTAAACATAAATTCCATAGGTTGCAAGAACTGTCGTCCAAAATACTATGAAAAGCTTTTAGAATATTTAAAAGCGCATAGTAATGAGCTTTGTCCCCTTTGTAATGAGCGTATGGAGCGTAACCCTTTGCGAGTGCTCGATTGTAAAGAAGAAAAATGCGGGAGAATAGCTAAAAACGCTCCGCTTATTATAGACTATCTATGCGATGAATGCAGCGAACATTTTGCGTTTTTTAAGCAACTGCTTGAAAGCAGCGATGTGCCTTTTAAGGTAGATCCATTCATAGTGCGCGGGCTTGACTACTATACTAAGACTGTGTTTGAAATAATAATGCAAACTGATAGAGAAGGTCTTGCTCTGTGTGGCGGCGGCAGGTATGATTATCTTGTTGAGGAGCTAGGCGGTCCTGATATGTGTGGCGTAGGTTTCGGTCTTGGTATGGAACGTATACTTATGGAGCTTAAAAACAAAAATGTTCCACTGCCCGAAGCTCCAAAACCCACGGTATATGTGATAAATATATCCAAGGAGGATTTGCCTTCCGCCTTCAAGATAACAAGGGAACTTAGGAATAACGGTATTTCTGCCGATTGTGACCATCTATCTAGAAGCATGAGGGCGCAGTTCAAGTTTGCAAACAAGCTTAGTGTAAGTTATGTTCTCATGGTAGGGGGAGATGAAGCTAAGCGCGGTGCGGCGAGGCTCCGCGACATGGCAACGGGTGAAGAAAAAGAGATTTTAATATCAGATATTTCAGAATATATACTAAACGGAGGAGAAAAATAATATGGCGACATATAACCATAGTTGGGCGCGCAGCTGCATGTGCGGGGAAGTATCAAAGGAAGATGTAAACAACAACATCAGCCTGCTTGGTTGGGTGCAGCGTGTACGCAATATAGGCGGTATTATATTTTTATGGCTTAGGGATAGGTCGGGCATGGTTCAGATTGTGTTTAACCAAGAAAATTTACCCGAAGAT
Source organism: Christensenellaceae bacterium (assembly GCA_012837835.1). GTDB lineage: Bacteria > Bacillota > Clostridia > Christensenellales > Aristaeellaceae > DTU024. Next base: position 30,363 of record DUQK01000026.1, read on the forward strand.
ATATATTCCATGGCTGAAAGCCTTCGAAGCGAATATGTTATAGGTGTCCGTGGCGAAGTTGCATTAAGGGATGAAAGCGCAATAAACCTCGAAATGGAAACGGGAGAAATAGAAATAAACGCCGCTGAGCTAGTGATATTCAACGCTGCTAAGACACCGCCTATATATATAGAGGATGATGCAAAAGATAACGAAGCTATAAGGCTTAAGTATAGGTACTTAGACCTTAGAAAGCCTTCAGTGCAGAAAACTCTATTTATGCGGGCGAAGATTGTTAGCGCTATACGGAATTTCATGGACAGCCAAGGCTTTATAGAGGTTGAAACGCCTATACTTACAAAATCAACCCCTGAAGGGGCTAGGGATTTCCTCGTGCCAA
>DUQK01000027.1 GCA_012837835.1 Christensenellaceae bacterium
AACCAATACTTAAAAAATATAATGAAAAACGAAGGCGCTTTCCCTCCTCCCCATGGGGAGGAGGGGACTAACAGAATGTACTTATTGTTCGGAGATAAAAGTGTTGCACTTTGAGTTGCAATTTGCGTTTTTACAAATTGCATTTTGTAATATGTACGGCCTAATAATTATTCCCATCTAGACTATTAGCCACCTTCTTGCTATAATGTATACATAATTTATTGGAGGCAGGCTATGGAAAATACGGAAAAATCCAATTTTATTTGGGACGAGATAGATAAAGATTTGGCAGAGGGCGTATGTGAAAAGGTGCATACGCGTTTCCCACCGGAGCCCAACGGCTATTTGCACATAGGGCATTGCAAGGCACTGGTTGTAGATTTTGGTACTGCGGAGCGCTACAATGGGCTTTGCAACTTACGCATGGACGATACCAACCCCGAAAAAGAAGAGGTAGAATATATAGACGGCATTATGGAAGATGTACACTGGATGGGCTTCCATTGGAATGGCGGGCTTTATTACGCCAGCGATTATTACCAGCAGATGTACGATATCGCTGAGGATTTTATCCGCAGGGATTTAGCATATGTAGACGAACTTACACAAGAAGAAATACGCGAATACAGGGGCACGCTAACTGAGCCAGGTAAAAACAGCCCTTGGCGCAACCGCCCATGGGAAGAATCCCTAAACCTTTTCCGCCGCATGAAAAACGGCGAATTTGAAGAAGGCAGCTATGTACTTCGTGCGAAGATAGACATGGCTTCTCCCAATATGAACATGAGAGACCCTGTTATATACCGTATACTATATGAAGAGCACCACCGCACAGGCAACGATTGGTGTATATATCCCATGTACGATTACGCTCATCCCTTGAGCGACGCCTTTGAGGGCATAACCCACTCCCTCTGCTCGCTAGAGTTTGAGGACCACCGTCCGCTTTATGACTGGGTGGTAGAAAAAGCAGGCTTTAGAGAGCCGCATAAGGATAAATTCGGTCATACATCAAGGGGACCTAGGCAGATAGAGTTTGCAAGGCTAAACATAACCCGCACCATTATGAGCAAGCGTTACCTGCGCCGCTTGGTTGAGGAAGGCCATGTTTCCGGCTGGGATGACCCTCGTATGCCTACCCTTCGTGCAATGCGCAGGCGCGGTTTCACCCCTGCCGCCATAAGGGATTTTATAGACAGAGTAGGTCTTGCAAAGGCTGACAGCATTGTGGACTATGCCCTGCTTGAATACTGCGTAAGGAATGACCTTGGCTCCAAAGCCTCTCGCCTTATGGCGGTGCTTGACCCGCTTTTGATTGAGCTTTCCAACTGGGATGAAAATAAAATCGACATGCTCCCCATAGAAAACCATCCGGACCACCCAGAGCTTGGCAACAGGGAAGTACCCTTTGGCAAATACCTATATATAGAGCGTGAGGATTTCCTTGAGGACCCGCCCCGCAAGTTCTTTAGACTGCGCCCGGGCGGCGAAGTAAGATTAAAAAGCGCATATATAATTAAATGCGAAGAAGTAATTAAAGACGCTGACGGCAACATAGAAAAGCTTATTTGCAGTGTAGACCTTGATAGCCGCTCGGGCAGCCCGGGTGCTGACCGTAAGGTAAAAGGCACACTCCACTGGGTAATGCGCGAGGGTGCCCACCCAATAGAAGCTAGGCTGTTTGAACCCCTGCTTGATGATGACGAGGATTCCGGCAAGGAATTTATTGATAGATTAAACCCCAATTCCTTAACAGTAATGCATGGCTTTGCAGAAAACGCCGCAAAAGACGCGGCAGTTGGAGATACATTCCAATTCCTCCGCATGGGATATTTCTGCAAGGATAAGGATTCCACAGACGAAAAATCCGTATACAACAGAGTAGTTCCTCTTAGAGATAGCTACAGACCTTAATAACAGGAAGGATATTATGCAAGAAGTACGCACACGCTTTGCCCCAAGCCCCACGGGTTACCTGCACCTTGGCGGTCTTAGAACCGCACTTTACACATACCTTATCGCCAAAAAACATGGTGGCAAGTTTATACTGCGCATAGAGGATACCGACCAAGAGCGCGAAGTTCCGGGGGCAATAGAGCAGATATACAAATCCCTTCACCAAGCAGGCTTAATCTATGACGAAGGGCCTGATATAGGTGGTCCCTATGGTCCCTATATACAGTCCGAAAGAAAGGATACCTACCTCCCCTACGCGCTTAAGCTTGTTGAATCCGGCGATGCTTACCCTTGCTTCTGCACCAAAGAAGAGCTAGATGCACGCCGCGAAAAAGCCACAAGTGAAGGCAAGGGCTGGAAATACGATAAGCATTGCCTTAACATCCCTAAGGACGAAGCTAAAAGGCGCATGGAATCTGGCGAAAGCTACTGCATAAGGCAAAACATACCCGAAGAAGGCATGGCATCTTTTGAGGATTTGCTTTTCGGCTATGTGGAAGCCCCCTGCGACACCCTTGATGACGGCGTACTTATAAAGGCTGATGGGCTGCCCACATACAATTTCGCAAATGTAATAGACGACCATTTAATGCACATAAGCCATGTAACGCGCGGCACGGAATATCTATCCAGCGCGCCAAAATATAATTTGCTTTACAAGGCGCTTGGCTGGGAGCCTCCAAAATATTTACATTTACCGGTTGTAATGAAAGACGCAACCCGCAAACTTTCAAAGCGCCATGGCGACCCTTCTTTTGAAGACCTGCTTGATATGGGCTACCTTAAGGAAGCTATTATTAACTTCATTGCACTACTCGGCTGGAGCCCAGGCGATGATAGGGAGTTTTTCACCCTAGAAGAGCTGATACAGGCTTTCCACATTGAGGGGCTTAATAAATCCCCCGCTATATTCAATATGGATAAGCTTACATGGTTTAACAGCGAATACATACGCAAAATGCCATTTGTTGATTACCTTGAAATGGCAAGCCCTTGGTTTGATAAGACGCTCCATAGCACTGATATAGACTATGAGTACCTTGCAAAACTTATGCAGGGGCGCACTGAAGTATTTAACCGCATACCCGAAATGATAGCTTTCCTTAAAGAAATGCCGGAGTATGACATATCCCTTTATAACCACAAGAGAATGAAAAGCACCCCCGAAACTGCTCTAAATGCGCTTGAATTTGCGCTGCCTATATTAGAAAAAATATCCACTTGGGAAGAGCAAGCAATACACGATAACTTGATAGGCTCAATTAAAGATGCTGGGCTTAAAAACGGGCTTGTGCTATGGCCGCTTCGCATTGCCCTATCGGGGCTAGAATCCACCCCCGGTGGCGCGGTTGAAATAGCTTATTTACTTGGGAAAGACGAAAGCATACGCCGCGTTAAAAACGCAATAGAAAAATTAAAAAATTAAGGAGGACAATATGCTAAACCCTGATTATGAAAACATGCAATACAGGCGCGTTGGCAGGAGCGGTCTTAAGCTCCCAAGCGTGTCGCTAGGTCTTTGGCATAATTTCGGCTACGAGGCAAATTACGAAAACTGCCGTAAAATGGTGCTTGGCGCCTTTAATTTAGGCATCACCCATTTTGACCTTGCAAACAATTACGGTCCCCCGTCCGGCTCGGCTGAAAGCTGTTTTGGCCGCATATTAAAAGAAGAGCTTTACGCCCACAGGGATGAGCTTATAATATCAACAAAATCGGGCTATCTTATGTGGCCGGGACCTTATGGGGAATGGGGCAGCCGCAAGCAGATGCTTGCAAGCCTAGACCAATCCCTAAAGCGCATGGGGCTTGACTATGTAGACATCTTCTACCACCACAGGCCGGACCCTGAAACCCCCATTGAGGAGAGCATGGGCGCGCTTTACACTGCGGTGCATAGCGGCAAGGCGCTTTATGTAGGTATTTCCAACTACGATGCAAAACAGACAGAAGAAGCCATAAAGGTACTAAAACAAATGGGGCTGCACCTGCTTATACACCAGCCCAGATACAATATATTCGATAGACGCCCGGAAGCCGGTCTGTATGACCTGCTACAAAAAGAAGGCGTAGGCGCTATCCCCTATTCTCCGCTGGACCAAGGCATACTTACAGACCGCTACCTAGATGGTATCCCTGCGGATTCAAGAGCTGGCGGTAAAAGTGTATTTTTAAAGTCAGAAAAACTTACAGATGAATTGATGGAAAAAGTTAGAAAACTTAATGACCTTGCCCTGTCCCGCGGGCAGAAACTATCCCAGATGGCGCTGTCTTGGCTTTTAAGCAAACCTACCACATCATCTGTGCTTATAGGCGCAAGCAAACTCTCTCAAATAGAAGACGCAGTAAAGGCGCAAGATAATACTTCATTTACTCAAGAGGAGCTTAATATTATAAATTCGCTTAGTGTGTAGAAGGCATTTTACTTGATACACACACTATAATTTAATAACTCAATAACTCAATAATCAAATATAATAATCCAAAAAATGTTTGTTCAAAAGCCTTTTACATTCTGTTTGCGTTATGCTAATATGTGCTGCGAATGGAGGGAACTATGTACAACGAAGACATTTTAGATAGTATAAATAAACAGTTTAAAAAGCGCATAGCGCTTTGTGCATTACTATATATTGCAATTTTGGGGCTGCTTGTATACTCCGCAATAATAAGAAAAGAATGGCTTAGCTATGTATTTGCTATACTGTTGCTATTTACGATTATTTTTACTTTGGGTATTTTTATAAGCCCTGTATACAGCTATAAAAAGTTTCTACTAAACATGTTATATGGCAAAAACCACACAATGCAGGGGTTGTTCAAAGGCTTTATAGATTCCCCCGCAAAGCGCGAAGGGGTAATTTTCATACCCTATTATATAAATATAGGCGATGTAAATGAAGAAGAGGACGACCGCCTTTTATATTACGATGCAAACCTTGAATTGCCTGATTGGAAAGAGGGCGATATGCTTTCCATCACATCGCATGATAGATCTACATTAAAATGGGAATATATAAGCTGATATGCTTTTCCCATGGTCATTATTTACTGCAATAAGCCATGACACATATTTCAAACATAACAGAATACCTTTTTGCTAATAGTGATAAAAAATACGCTGCATTTATAAGTCGGCTTGTGCCTAATATATCCCCAGAAAGCATAATAGGTGTCAGAATGCCTGTTATACATGCGCTGGCTAAAAAGCTTATAGCGGATAATGCCCATATAGCTTTTGTTTTTAGCCTTCCACATAAATATCATGAGGAAAACCTTCTACACGCCTCTATACTTTCTAAATACAAGGATATAGACGCCTTGCTTTCCTCGCTCAATACTTTTCTTCCCTACATAGACAATTGGGCTGTATGCGATACCTTAGCGCCTAAAATATTTCTAAAAAATAATGAAAAGGCGCTTGATTTCATCCGCATCTGCCTTGCTTCAAAACACACATATACTCTGCGTTTTGCTATATATATGCTTATGAAATACTACTTAGATGATTATTTTGATGAGGAGTATATTGAGCTGGTCTGCAATATACAATCGGACGAATACTATGTAAACATGTGCATTGCTTGGTATTTTGCCACAGCACTTGCAAAACAGTATAGTTTTGCAATACCCGTGCTTGAAGAAAACAAACTATCTACATGGACTCACAATAAAACCGTAGAAAAAGCGCTTGACAGTTACAGAATAAGCGACGATAAAAAACAATATATAAAAAGCCTTACCAGGAAATAAACTTATAATTAAAAAGATTTATATAAAAAACCCGCCTATATGTAATATACAAGCGGATAATTTAGTTAGTGTTCCGGCGGCGACCTACTCTCCCGGGCTGTTACCTACCAAGTACCATCGGCGCTGAAGGGCTTAACTTCTGTGTTCGGCATGAGAACAGGTGGATCCCCTTCGCCTTTGCCACCGGAAATCTTTCAGGATTCTTTAGCACTTTATTGGGCTTATTTAGCTTGCTCTGCTACTTACCTTCGCTCTATTCGCTATGGTTTGTTTGCTTTGCTTTGGTACTT
>DUQK01000028.1 GCA_012837835.1 Christensenellaceae bacterium
CCTGAAAGAATTCCGGTGGCAAAGGCGAAGGGGATCCACCTGTTCTCATGCCGAACACAGAAGTTAAGCCCTTCAGCGCCGATGGTACTTGGTAGGTAACAGCCCGGGAGAGTAGGTCGCCGCCGGAGTACTAACTAAATTATCCGCTTGTATATTATATACAGGCGGGTTTTTTGTATAGAGATTTTTATTATGTTATGCTAGTAAAATTGTTTTAATAGGTGAATTTTAATAGGTTTATTATGTCGATTATATTTATTAAATCCTTTTCATAGGTCTATAGTTAATTCTATTCTAATAGTAAGACTTTATTATCGCAACATCAACAAAAGGCTATAAACTAAATTGTCGAGAATATTCTGAGGGGCTTAGTCCATACTCTGCTTTAAAAGCGCGATAGAAGCTTGAATAATCCCTATAGCCGCAAGCTAGGTAAACTTCAGAAGGGCTCTGTCCGACAGACAGCATAAGACTTGCTTTCTGCATCCTTTTTAGTACTACATAACGGTAAGGGCTGGTGCCAATCATCTCGTTAAACTGGTGTGATAAGTAGTATTTGCTTACAAAGAAACTCTCCGCAATATTTTCAACCGTCATGTTCGGGTCAGCGAAATGGGTATCTATATAGTTGAGCACTTTAATAATAAATTCAGAGGCTGTGTTTCTTGGAAGCTGGATAGTATCCGCTTGTATAAACATGCGGTTCAGTTCTACCATAAACTGTGCGAATATTGCACTTGCGCTTATCTCGTTTCCGAAGTTGCGGCCGTAGGATTCACCTGTCAACTGCTTAAAACGCTTGCTTATTAGCTTCTGCTGTTCCTCGGTAGGTCTTATAAGGTTGTTATGACCAGTGAACTTAGCGTCAAAACAAAGGGTTAAATCTGCCCCGGGGACTGACAGGCTATTTATATATGCCTTGTTTATCCATAATACCATTCGCTCATATGGAACGCTGCTGTCAACTACGGGATGATGCAGCTCGCTTGGGCTTATGAATAGTATGTCGTAGGGGTTGAGTTTATATATACGTCCTTCTATATTGTAGTTTGCAATACCATCTATAAAATAATACACTTCATAAAACAAATGATGGTGCAGCGCCACTTTCTGCATATTGGTATCGCGGTAGTGGAATACCTCAAAAGTATTTCTGTTCATGTGTTGACGACTGTCAAAATTAAGAGTTCTTTTTCGCATATTATCACCTAGTTAAAGTATAGCCTGATTTTTACAATATAACAAGAGGTTTTCGCGGAAGATATTGCAAAAACTTTGGCTTGTATATGCTCTTTGTCAATGTTAAAATAAAACTGTATTGTGAAAGAGAGACGGAAATGAATAAAAAGGGCTTACATGAATACAAAAAATTAGAGAATAAATCCGATAAAGCAGAGTGGGTATACACCGGTGCATATTACAGACTGTTTTGCAGCGATAAGGAGCTTAAAAAGCTGAAATTAATATTTATATTAACCTCTATTGTAAATATTGTTGTAACTATTCTTATAGGTTTTATAGACACTAATTCACTGAGAACGCTGTATGTTGTGATACCCTTTGTTATGGTGTTGTTTTTTGTATTTAGAATACTTCAAAAAAGATGCTTATGGAGAAAATGTGTATCGGCTAATAACTTTTAAGAAAGGTTATTACTGAAAAGGTCTGTGTTACAAATGTTTGACTTATCCACAGCTTATTTTATATAAGGTACGTCGTTTTTTTTGACAATCACGATAATATTGTGTATACTCACTATAGCCTTATTCGCACGTCATAATAAGAAAACGGGCAAAGATGTAAGCGCGTACCACGTGTGAATATTTTTGGGCAATAATACATGGTCGCATCCATAGCGGTTGTTCATAGCAGTGATACTGTTATAGAATGATAAAAATAATAGGAGGAACACCCAATGTTCAAAAGAATCCTTTCCTTACTCCTTGTCGCCATTATGATGGTCAGCGTCTGCTTTGCGGAAGAAGTAAAGTACGAACGCGGCGATGACGACGAAATCTATGAAGCCATTTTAGGCGAATATACCCAGCTAATGGACGAAGCCAAAGCCGCCGAGTCTACCGACGAGCGCTTTGTTCTATACGCTAAGGCCGAGGCTGCCCTGCTAGATTCGGCAGCGATGATCCCGACCACTACCCAAGGTGGCGCGTATACCATTTCCCGCATCGCTCCTCGTTCTGGTCCTTATGTGCAATGGGGTAACGACGGTGACCGCTTGTTTGGTCTTATTGTTGCTGATCAGTTTCTGACTCCCGACATGCGCGATGAATTGCTTGACATGTGGAGAAAGGCAGTTGTGGGTGAAGGTGAGTATAACCCTGCTCAATACCTGCTTGATAAGGGCTTTAAGCTGAACCGTGACTACAGGACTACTTTCAGCACTGCCCCTGCCACACTGGACTGGTTGAACACGTCCTTCCAAAGCGATACCGAACTCACTGTCAACGCCGTAGACGGTCTGGTCGAGTACAACAACCTAAGCCAAATGGAGCCCGCTTTGGCGGAATCTTGGGAAGTATCCGAGGACGGTCTTACCTACACCTTCAAGATTCGTGAAGGCGTGAAGTGGTATACCTCCGAAGGCACCCCCTACGCTGATGTGACCGCGGACGACTTTGTTGCAGGTTTCCAACATATGCTTGACGCGAGCGCTGGTCTTGAATGGCTGGTAGACGGTGTTGTCAAGGGTGTGAGCGAGTACCTGCAGGGCGGTTCTTTCGACGAGGTGGGCTATGCTGCACCCGACAAATACACCTTGGTCATTACCTTGACTAAGCCTCATTCCTACTTCCTGACCATGTTGACCTACTCCTGCTTCCTGCCGATGTGCAAAGATTGGTATCTGGCTCACGGCGGAGCTTTTGGAAGAGAAGAATATGCAGCCGCCTTTGCATCCGAAACCTATACATTCGGCAAGAACACCGATGTAGCTTCTCAGGTTTACTGCGGACCTTTCTTGGTTCAAAAGCTGAACGCAGACTCTGAAATCAAAGTTGTCAAGAACGAGAACTACTACAACCTTGACAAGGTAAAGATCGACTCCATTACATGGATTTATGACTCGGGCGAAAACATGGCTCAGTTATACAAGGATGTCGTGGATGGCGTTTACGCTGGTATGGGTTTGACCCAGTCCTCCGGCACACTGGAACTGGCCAAAAAAGATGGCAACTTCGACAAGTACGCCTATGTTTCCGATACCACCTCGGTTACGTATTTCGCCGGTTTGAACCTAAACCGCGGGACCTTCGCGCTGGAAAGTGGAGCGGCCGCTTCCCCCTAGACGGAGCAACAGAAGATTGATACCCATACTGCAATGCAGAACAGGAACTTCCGCAAGGCAATCGCCAAGGCCTTCGACAAAAAGACCTGGAATGCTGTCAGCCGCGGCGAGGATCTGGCGCTAGCCAATGTTCGCAACATGTACTGCCACCCCGAATTTGTAAAACTTGAAAACGCTGTCACCTATGAAGGCAAAGAGTTCCCGGCAGGCACCTTCTATGGCGAACTGGTACAATATTTCTTAGATCAATTAGATGCGAAAATTAACGTGGCTGACGGCACGAATGGTTGGTTTGATCCGGACGGCGCAGTTGCTGCCATGGCTGCTGCTAAGGAAGAACTGAGCGGCTCCGTTACTTTCCCAATAAATCTGGATGTTGTCTATTACTCTGCTGCCCAGGCTAACACCGCGCAAGCGCAGGCCTATAAACAGATTATCGAAAGCACTTTGGGAGCGGAGAACGTGGTGGTCAACTTGGTTGAAACGACTGTCGCAAATGATTTCTATGCTTGCGGCTACCGTGCACCCAACGGCGAAGCCGGTAACTTCGATGTGTTCTATGGCTCAGGTTGGGGTCCTGACTTTGGTGATCCCTGCACTTACCTAGATACCTTCCTTGGTGAAGGCGTCGGCTACATGACAAAGGTGGTTGGTCTGTATTGATCATTTGAATCAATACGGTTATCGACCGTAATTGATTACTCTGGGGGAACGGTTTGTCCGTTTCCTCAGAGTTTCGTTCTGGAGCAAATCTGAAGTTAAGTTGGTGGTAAAATGAAAAAATATCTGCTTAAGCGAATTTTGTTTTCAATCTTTTCGCTTTTAGTGGTTCTGGTCTGTGCTATGCTGCTGGTATATTCACTAACGGAGCGCAGCGTCATTTTTCAAATGGACGATGTCTGGAACAAGAAAAGCCAAAATGACCGCAGCGTCTATGAGTATATCCAATATGAGAAGTACGGATATTTAGAGTTTGAGGACTATACTGCTTTTTTGAAAAACATATACCAGAACCAACTTGGCGATGGATATGAAAAGAGCGAGGCCTTTCTATCAGATAAAAATGCCATTCAGAAAAAGGATACTTACTTAGAAAACGAGTCTGTACAGGAGTTTATAAGCCTGTACAAATCCAAGGGCTACGAGATTGTGTATATGGAGCCCGTTCTATACAAGTCTGGTAAGGTAAAGCCTGGCGGCACAGGCTATCTGATTGCATCTATCGAAAAAAGTCCCTTCCTCCGGGTATGGGAATATATCACCGGTCTTGTCACGGTGGAAACGATAAATTCCGTACAGGATCCAACGCTGACGGAGCGCTATATTCGAGTGGAGAAGGATCCCTACTCCAATTTTTATGCGGTCGTCGGTTCCGGTACCCAACACAAATACCTGTTGTATGTGGATGGACGTTTTCCTTTCATCCATCAGAACTTCCTTCATTTGAATCTTGGTGTATCCTTTACCAAGTACCGCGGGCAGGAAATCACTACCGTCATAAACCAGCCGACTGGCGAATTAGCTAACGAAAAAACCCAGTTCCCGAACATGATTGGGACGGACGAATATGTCAATACGGCTATCGATTTTCATACGTTGACATATAATTCGGGTGAGCTGACCGAAACTGAGAAAAAGCAATACCCCGACCGCTATACGGTTTACGAGTATAAGCGTAGCGGTCTATCTGCACTTGAAAACTCCTTTGTCATCGGTATCATTGCAACTGCGATCGCCTATCTGATAGGTCTGCCGATCGGTGTTGCCATGGCACGCCGTAAGGACAAATTAATTGATAAAATCGGCAATGGGTACATCATATTTATTATGGCGGTGCCGTCCCTTGCCTATATATTCCTATTTGCGACCATTGGCACCACGCTGTTTAACCTGCCCTACAAGTTTGCCAACGCACAGGTCAAAGTGCTGGCTTATTTCCTTCCGATCATATCATTATCGCTTCCCTCTATCGGAAGCCTTATGAAGTGGATGCGCCGTTATATGATTGATCAGATGAACTCGGATTATGTGAAGTTTGCAAGAGCTGAGGGGCTATCCGAGCATGAGATTTATAGAAAACACATTTCCGCCAATGCCATGATTTATTTAGTACACGGCATTCCGGGCAGTATTTTAGGGTGTTTGACTGGCGCCATCATCACCGAACGCGTCTATGCCGTTCCCGGCGTCGGCAACCTGTTGACTACTGCGATTAACATGCACGACAACGGCGTTATTATCGCCTGTACGGTATTTTACACTACGCTTTCCCTCATCTCGGTTCTGGCGGGCGACCTGTTGCTTGCAAAATATGATCCCCGGATTTCTCTTTCAGACAGTACGGGAGGTGGACGATAATGAGTGTACAAAGCAACATGAAAGCAGTCAACAAAGACGAGCTTTTCCGGTTTATCGACAATGATTCTATCCAGTCAGAAAAGATCATCGCTCCACGGTATTCTTACTGGGCTTCTGTTTTTCGCGTGTTCTTTCGAAAAAAAACCAATATCGTTCTGATCAGTATCTTTGTTTTGCTGATTGTGTCGGTGTTTGTGGTACCACCTTTTTGTCCCTATAACCAGTATGAGAACGTGACCGATGCGACCACCTATAACCTGAGCCCGGCTAAGGCGTTTGAACGTTTTGGAGGTTTTTCCTTCAAATGGCTATTCGGCTCCGGAAACATCGGCAACTCAATCGCATACGGTATCATGTCCTCTGCCAGAACCTCTATCATCCTCGCTGTGATTTGTGCCGTCATCAATATGACCATCGGTATCATTGTTGGCGCTGTCTGGGGCTATTCGAAGAAATTCGATGTGGTCATGTTGGTCATTTACAACATCATCGCTAATGTGCCCTATATTCTGCTCATTTCAGTGCTGGTATACATAATTGGTTCTGGGTTCTGGAGCTTTGTATTCGCGCTGACGGTGACGGGATGGTTGTCTATTGCCTACTTCTTCCGCACCCAGGTGTTGATTATACGTGACCGTGAATACAGTCTGGCCTCTCGTTGCCTTGGCACTCCGGTGCACCGGGTGATATCTAAAAACATCCTGCCCTTTTTAACCTCGGTCATCGTAACCATTCTGGCAACGGAACTGCCCTCCTACATTTCCATGGAGGTCTTCCTCTCTTATATCGGCGTGGGCCTGAGCGCTGAGGTTCCCTCCCTTGGTCGGATGATTCAGGAAGGACAGGCTGCTTTCCTTACTTATCCGTGGGAATTCTGGCCGCCAGTCGCTATAGCCTCTATCATTACGATCATCCTGTATGTGTTGGGGCAAAACCTCGCGGACGCATCCGACCCCAGAACACATATGTAAGGAGCCAAGTAATGCAAAACAAAGAAAAACGCAGAGTCCTTCTGTCGCTGAGAGATGTGTGTGTCAAGTTCAATGTGCGCGGCCGTATTCTTACGGCAATTCGCAATGTGTCTTTGGACATTTACGAAAACGAGTCGATCGCCATCGTCGGAGAATCCGGTTCGGGAAAGACAGTGTTGACCAAGACTTTTGCCGGTATGCTTGACAGCAATGGCTTTATTTCTCAAGGTAGCATCATCTTCTCGGATGAAGAACTTTCTAAACAAGAACTGAAACTGACTCGCTACCACCACTACATGATAAAAAAAGTCAATTCAATGCTAAACCGCTATTCAGTGTATGAACGCGGGGGAGCCTTGCATCAGAAGCTTAAGGCGCACGACGCTGATGTGCTGCGTAAACAGACGCTTTCAAACGAGGAAGAAAACCGCTTCAAGGAAGAAATGATCGAACTGGGCGACAAGATTGTCGAGTTGACTAATTATATACAGACGCTGGATCGTAGTAGCGAGCGCGACGCCAAAGAATACAGCGAGTGCCACGAAAAAATTCGCACTCTGGAGAAACAGCAAAAAACGGTCGCCATGAACCGCGACAAAATGATAGCCGAGCGTAAGGTTATCTATGCTGCGGACAAGGAGGGTAAACGCCGTGACGCGGAGTACCGTATCCAGCTGCAGAAAGCTTGGAAAGAAGCGGTGGCTAAAGCGGACCAGAACAGTAACGAGCTGGGGCTTTCGGACGAAACGCTTGAGCGTAACAAAATTCTCGCTTATGAGGTAGCTCTGTCCATCGGCCGCTATCCTCTTAGCTCCCAGCTTCGTTTTTATTTTACGCTCAAAAAAGCGTTCAAGGAGGCTATGTTAGAGGGGCGTGATCTGAGTGACATGGAAGTCCGTAAGGAGATTTTTCAGAAAGTTACCTTCCATGTGCAGTTCAGTTCTTTTGATGAAGAAAAGGGCATTCTGTTTGGTTATGCTATTGTCGATTGTGCACAAATCCGCTACACGAAAGACTGGCAGAAGATTCGAGGTCGCCGGATCGCAACGGTTTTTCAGGATCCTATGACTAGTCTTAACCCTGTGCTAACCATTGGCGACCAAATTGTGACCGTAATTCTAAAACATCAGCGTTGTTCTCGTGAGGAAGCCAAGAAACGCACCCTTGATATCATGGAAAAGGTAGGCATCCCAGAACCGGAAAAGCGTTTTGATGATTACCCCTTCCAGTATTCCGGCGGCATGCGTCAGCGCATAGTCATAGCCATCGCTCTGTCCTGTCAGCCGAAGATTCTGATCTGTGACGAGCCGACGACTGCGCTTGATGTAACCATTCAGGCACAGATTATTCGCCTGATCAAGGATTTGCAAAAGGAATTGGGCTTTACCACCGTATACATAACGCACGACTTAGGTGTGGTCGCCAATGTAGCGGAACGCGTTGCTGTGCTGTACGCTGGACAAATCGTCGAGCTTGGAACGGTCGAGGACATATTCTACGACCCGAAGCATCCCTATACATGGGCGCTTTTATCCAGCTTGCCGCAACTAACCGAAAAGGGTACCGAGCTGTTCTCTATTCCCGGCACGCCGCCGTCATTGTATAATAAAATTGTGGGCGATGCATTCGCGCCGCGCAACAAGTATGCCATGGCTATAGATCTTGTGGAAGAGCCGCCGATGATGAAGGTTAGCGAAACACACTATGCCAAGACATGGTTGCTCGACGAGCGTGCACCCAAAACGGAGGCACCGCACAATATCCAGAATCTGCATGAAAAAATGTGTAGAATTTACACTGATTTAGGGGAGTAAGGAGACAGAGTATGGAAAACCAGAACACAGAAAAGCAGGTACTGCTGTCCATCAGGAATCTGGATGTCGTCTTTAAACAGGGGAGAAGGAAATTCAAAGCAGTAGACAATGTCAGCTTTGATGTTTTCAAAGGGGAAACGCTGGCGCTGGTGGGTGAATCAGGTTCCGGTAAGACAACGATTGGTCGCGCCATCGTTCGCATAAATCCATGCACTGCTGGTGAAATCCTTTATAACGGGGAAAGAATTTCGGGTAAGATATCTCGGGCAAAGGATCGGGAGGTCATTCGCAAAATCCAGATGATTTTCCAAGATCCCGCTGCCTCTCTGAACGAGCGGGCAACCATTGAATATATCATCTCAGAGGGATTATACAACTTCCGTTTGTTTGACAGCGAAAAAGAGCGCGTGCAAAAAGTCGAGAACGTGATAAGAGAAGTAGGTCTTCTGCCGGAGCACCTGACCCGTTATCCGCACGAGTTTTCGGGAGGTCAGCGTCAGCGCGTTGGTCTTGCCCGCTCCATCGTGATGGAGCCGGAGTTTATTGTTGCGGATGAACCCATTTCCGCGCTTGATGTATCCATTCGTGCTCAGGTGCTGAACCTATTGAATAAATTTCAGCGCGAACGTGGTCTTACCTACTTATTTATAGCGCACGATCTGTCCATTGTTCGCTTTATTAGTGATCGTATTGTCGTGATTTACAAGGGACGCGTCATGGAAATTGCGGAAACGGAAGAACTGTTCAAATACCCTCTTCACCCGTACACATACTCTCTGATGAGCGCCATCCCAATCCCTGACCCAATCCTCGAAAAGAAGAAAAAACTGTTCGTTTATACTCCCACCGAGTATAATTCGGGTGATGAGCCGCAATTGACGGATATCGGTAATGGACATTTTGTCTATGGAAGTCGTGAGGAAATTGAACGCTATAAACAGATCCGGTTCAACAATTAAAAATGAGAGCTATTGTGTAGGGCGGGAAATCTAAACTCACAATAGCTTTTTATACATAATGAAAGAGAATAAGAAAAATGAAATCATGGATCAAAAAAGCACTGTATGTATTGACCGTGATTGTCGCTGTCAGTCTGTTGTCGGTGAAGCTGTATGAAATGCTGCACCGCGAATCCGGTTATTACCAGATTGAGCCGCCAACCCAATATTTAGGGGAACTGAAGGATGCCCGTATTCGTTTAACTTACTATCTGGACGGCTCCTCCAATGAAATCAAACGTACACAAAGTGAGATTCAGAAGGCCTACACTGATATTTTACTCTCGGTGACTAGACAGCTTGACGCAGAAACGGTTTACGAGGGTATGCACAACATCGCCTCTCTAAATGCATCTAACGGCGAATTATTACGCGTCAGTCCGGAACTCTATTTTATATTGAAAGATGCTTACGATAAACAAGGTAAGCACTACTGTCTTTTTTCAGGTGCGCTGTGGAGCGAGTGGCAAAAGCTGCTATATCTTGAGGATCCAACTTTTTTCGACCCTGCAAATAACCCTGATACGCTCAACCGGCTGAACCGCATTGCAAAGGCACAAGATATAGGCACGCTGACTTTCGTGGATGATGCAGCCTGCACGATTTCTCTCCGGATTTCCGAAGACTACCGAGCATTTTTGACGGAATATGATATAACCGCCCCTATACTGCACTTAGGTCGCTTGCACGACGCCTATCTGATACAGTGGGTGGCCGATGCGCTGACAGAAAAGGGTTTAACAAAAGGCTATTTGACCACCGTTGACGGGCTTGTGATCGCTCTGGAAGACGCAGGTACGCAGACCTTCAATCTGCTTGCGCCATCGGGAAATGTTCCTATCGCTTCCGTCCGCGCTAACGCACCGCACAGTCTAGGCTGCTTTTATGCCTTTGCCCCAGCTTTGCAAAATTATGGTCGTTATACTCTGGAACAGGACGATAAAACCCTGTATCGGCATGCTTTCTATTCAGAAAGCGACGGATTGCCCCGAAACGTGTTTTTGTCGCTCAGCCTTGTATCTAACACGCTTTCCATGCCCGAACTGATGGATATTGTTATTCAGGCAGTCAGTACGGATACTGTCGAGGAGGTGGGGGCTCTGCTGTCCGGTAAACCCTTCTCTGCGTATTTTACTCTGCAGAACGATGGAGAAACGTTGTACGTGCTCTCCAGCGCAGAAGAACTCACCCTTTTGGATCCTGACTATCGGGTTGAGCGGGTAGGAATGCTGAAAATAGAATAAACAGCGAAAATGATACAAGTAGAAGCCCTGAGTTTCGTCAAAACTGGCGCTTAGGGTTTGTTTATTAAACCATTCCATAGCGTACAATCTTATGTATAACATCTGTTAGAACTGTGGGCTCGCAAGGAGAATTGTTTCACATTGCTTTTTTAAGGATATGCGGTGCTGATTTAGGCTGAGATAAGTATAAGTTTGAAAAAACCAATCAATAGTATAACATAAACGTTTTAAGGAACGATATAAGGCGGAAACGATTGTTAACGCCTTTTTTGTTGTTATTTATCTGTATTAACTTTGGATATATATAGAAAATCACACAAACGAATTAACGATATATTAACGTAGGAAATAATTTTTTAATAAATGTGTGCATTTTTGTGTTTATTATGCTATAATATTATTACAAACATGGGAAGGGTGAAGTTATGCAGACTATTGCCGACAGGTTAAGGGCAGCAACAAGCGGAGATATTATGCCACCTAGGCTGAATGCCTCCCAGCGTGCGGCGCTAAAATGGGCACAGGTGGATGACGGAAATGCCGTGCTTGAAATATTCTGCGCAAATACAGGGTTACTTCAAACGTTAGCGGATAAATACAGGATAAGGGCTTGCTGCCTTTGCGAAGATGAACACAGCATGGCTGAAATAGGCGCAACAGTTCCTAAGATTGAATGTCTATACGGCGCTGCAAGGGACTTGCCTTGGCGAGATAATAGCTTTAGCACCGTATTTATTACCCGCAGCGGTTATACAAAAAACCGTCCGCACGAAATTGCGCAAGAGTTATATAGAGTAATAAAACAGGATGGGGAACTTATAATATCCATACCCATATTTCCTTTTGTATATGGAGAAGTGCCGCTAATTGGTAAGAACAACTGCAATTTGCCGCAGGTTTTGGCGCAGGAGTTATTTATCCTGCTTAAAGATGCTGGCTTTCAGGATGTATCCATGCGCTTTTCATCTATAAAATATGTAACGATTGTAGCAAAAAAATAGCTATTCACGTAGTATACTAAACAACAAAAGCGGCGGCTCATATGACCGCCGCAATTATATTTATATATTATTCGTCGTATGTATCCTCGAAACTATCGGTGCTTTTTCTTGTTTTTTGTATGTCGTCAAGATGGTAAACCCTGGTTTCAACGCTGTCGTCATTATCGGGGTTTAGGTGTACCTTTATAGTTTCCTTTAATATATTAATATCATTTACAACGCCCTCGCCATCGGGCGTATGCACGGTTTTACCTATGGCGGGCATCCTTTTGCGGGTATTTGTATAGTGTTCTTCCTCGTATTTAAGGCAGCACATAAGCCTTCCGCATATACCGGAAATTTTAGTGGGGTTTAGCGATAGGTTTTGCTCCTTTGCCATTTTTATAGATACGGGTTCAAAATCATCAAGGAATTTGGCGCAGCAAAGAGGTCTTCCGCAAGGACCAAGACCGCCCAGCATCTTCGCCTCGTCCCTTACGCCTATCTGCCTAAGCTCAATGCGTATACGAAATACACTTGCCAAGTCCTTAACCAAGGCGCGGAAATCTATCCTTCCATTTGCGGTGAAATAGGCTATAAGCTTTTTACAGTCAAAGGTAAATTCCACAGCTACCAGTTTCATTTCAAGCTCGTGCTCGCTTATCTTTTGCTTGCATATCTGGAAGGCTTCTTCTTCCCTCTGTTGCAATTCATACTGACGCATTCCATCGGCGTATGTTGCAGTTCTAATTATGCGTTTTAGGGGAAACTGAATCTGTTCTTCGGGCACTTCGCTTACACCCATAACTACTTGAGCGTATTCAATTCCTCTGGATGTTTCAACGATTACAGCATCGCCTACATTTGCCCACATATTGCCCGGGTCAAAAAAGTATAGTTTACCGGCGTTTTTAAAGCGTACGCCAATTACTAACGGCATATAGATAAATCCTCCAATGTGTGAAATAATAAATAATCCGCCGTCGCCTGCCAAGATACATTGCTGCTCTGCCATTTGCGGGCGGTGGCTATGGCGCTTAGCATATTATTTATGCCTTTAAGCGCCTGTGAATTATCTGCTTTTTTAAGCAGCTTAGTGGTATAAGTTTCAAGCAAGTTTATAAGCATATCGCCATCGTCTTTAGAGTTTTTAAGTTTGCTTGATGCATAGGCTACAGATTTTTCATCATTTAGCGATAAGAAACTATCTTCAAACAGCTGTAGCAGTTCTCGGAAACTATCATCATTTGCATAAACAAGCGCTTTACCTATGGAACCTCCGCTGAGAGAAGCTATTTCATCCGCTTTATAAGGTTCAACTCCATGCTCTGTAAGCTCAGATATAAGCTTATCCTTAGACCATAGGGGTAGACGTAATTGAGTACACCTTGATATTACAGTAGGCAGCAGCGCTTTTTCATTTGATGAGGTTAATATAAAATAGCAGTCCCTATTTGGCTCCTCAAGGGATTTTAACAGCGCATTTTGCGCTTGCACAGTCATACGGTGGGCATCGGCGATTATTACCATGCGCAGGGAACTTTCAATACCATAGCTTGAAAGCTCTAAAATAAGCTCTCTAATATCGTCTATTTTAATTGTACTGTCTTCCCTATTTGCGCCGAGTAATATAAGCCCTGTGTGTATATCCTTGTCTATCTTATTGCAAGCTGTGCAGCTAAGGCAGGGCTTATTATCCACAGATTCGCAAAAAAGCATCTGTGCCAACAGCTTTGCAAAACTCAGCTTGCCTGTGCCGCTATCGCCAAGCAGAAGTAAAGTATGAGGCAGATTGCCTTGTTTGAATGAAGAAATGCTTGTATATAGTGTCGTGCTTAATTTAGCAAAATCGTCAAGAGTAGGCACTGCGTCAGATTTTGAGAAATTCTTCGATATCAAGCACAAATACCGTTGCGCCGCCGACAGTAACCTCTATAGGGTATGGAGCATACATACCATTGGCTCCGCCAAGTGTAACGGGAGAAGTTGCTATTTGTTTACGGCTCTTGCATACCTTTTCTATTATGCTAAGGCAAGCGGGCTTTTTATCATCTTCAACGCCTATAAGTAACGTAGTATTGCCGGCTTTTAGAAATCCACCCGTAGTAGCAAGCTTTGTAACGCTGAAGCCTTCATCCATGAGTGAAGATATCAGCCTTGTAGCATCTTCATCCTGAACTATTGCAATTATCAGTTTCATATAACATACCCCCTTGTATGTATAGTTGCTAAATAACAATCCACACACATATTATACGATAAGTTGGTTAATATTTCAATCAGCGCTCCTAATAGCGTTAATTGAGTGCAATTTCCACAGTGTTGACATGAGAAAGGAATAACTGTAAACTTTATAAAGTGAACAATGAATTCAGGAGGGTTTTTTTGTGGTTTATAATGACATAAAAGAGGTTCTTCCGCATTTTAAGTTTAAGGGCACATATGTAAGGGCTGCGGAAATCACAAGCGGAAATGTGAACAACACATACCGCCTTACCTATAGATGTAATGACAGGCAGCTTATTTATACCTTACAACATATAAATAAATATGTTTTTAAAAATCCGCATTTGGTAGTTTCAAACATAGTTGCTGTAACCAACCACATAAAGCGCAAGCTTTTAGAGCAGAATAAAGATCCGGGTAGAAAAGTACTAGAGATTATCCCTACCTTAAGCAATGAGTATATACATGTTGATAAGGACGGTGAAAGCTGGAGAGCATATACATTTATAGATAATGCCGATGCGCTGGATGTAGTAAACACACTCTCTCAAATGGAGGAAGTTGGGCGTGGTTTTGGAAGTTTTCAGAAAATGTTGTGTGATTTTCCTGCTGAACGGCTTCATGAAACTATACCTAATTTCCACCATTCTACAAAGCGTTTCTATCAGTTTGTGCGTGCGCTGGATGAAGATAGAGTAGGTAGAGCCAAGTTCGTAGAGCCAGAGAGTGAGTTTATATTTGAACACCGCGTTATGATGGGGGAAATAATAAAGCTAACCGAAAAAGGCGTACTGCCCACAAGGGTAACCCATAACGACACAAAGGCGAACAATGTACTGCTAGATAGCGCTACTGGCAAGGCACTATGCGTAATAGACCTTGATACTGTTATGCCGGGTTCCGTGCTCTTTGATTATGGCGATGCAATACGCTTTGGGGCTTCCACCGCCGCTGAAGATGAAGAAGACACCTCTAAAATAAAGCTTCATATGAAAAAGGCAGAAGCATTTACCCGCGGCTTTATAGATGAAACCACCGGTTTTTTAAGCGATGAGGAGCTTTATCGCCTGCCGCTTGGTGTAAAGGTTATAACATGCGAGCTTGCTATGCGCTTTTTAACAGACTATATAAATGGGGATCTGTATTTTAAGGTAAACTCCCCTGTGCATAATTTAGTGCGCGCCAGAGCGCAAATTGCTCTGCTTAAAGATATTGAAAAGCAGGAAAGCAAGCTTCAAGCTACGGTCGATAGATTTATTAAAGAGAGCAGCAACAATTAACGTTCTACAAATACAAGAACCGTACCTTTTTTTACACATATTTTGGGGGTCTTTCCTATGCCTTCATTGCTTATTCCAAGTGGAAATCTGTTTGTAAGAGTGGCATTATATATTTCATAGGAAAGCCCGAGTAGGCTTACTCCCTGTGCCCTATCGTACGGGCATATAACTGAAAACATCTTACCCCTTTCAAGTTTTGGCAAGGCAAGTACTTCGCTAGTTATTGCGTATATATCGTACCTATTTAGTATTGCTCTTATATGCATACCTTTTTCAGAATACCGTGCCATAAGCTGTATAGTGCCTAGGAAATGGTCATGCCTGTTTCCTGATATACCTAAAAGCACGGTTTTTATATATCCAAGCCTCTCTGCTAGTTTAATACATAATGATATATCTGTATCGTTTTTTCTTTCTGGAAATACTAACCTTGGAATGTTTTTAGGGATTTTTTTTATAGAATCCATATCGCCAACTATTATGTCGGGTATATATCCCACTTTTTTTAAGCTATCATAGCCACCATCGGCAGCTATAAGAAGGCTGCCCTTTTCAGGCTTAAATCTTTTTTTGGGGAACTTACCCGAGCCTACAATGTAACAAATGGCTTTTTTCATGGCGTCCTCCTTAGCTTTATGGTAGAATGATTATAGCATAGCCGGCAAATTTATTCGACAAGGTGGTTTAATGTCTAAAACTAAGTCCTATTATACATGTACAGCCTGCGGCTTTGAAACCGTGCGCTGGTACGGTAAATGCCCAAACTGCTCGGAGTGGAACACTCTTCAGGAGAGCATTAAGGAAGATTCTTTCCCTTCAAAACCTAACAAAAGAGCGCCCGGTACAGGAAACCAAGCTCAGGAAATTTCAAGCGTTGAAGATAGCGCTGAAAACCGCATTTCAAGCGGCAGTACGGAGTTTGACAGGGTACTTGGCGGCGGCATAGTAGAAGGTAGTATGCTGCTGCTTGGCGGAGAGCCTGGAGTTGGCAAGAGTACGCTTTTAATGCAGGTTGCAAGCCATTTATCAAATCAAGGGAAAAAGGTACTCTATATAAGCGGGGAGGAGAGTGCAAGGCAGCTTAAAATGCGTGCCACACGCCTTGGCGCACAAAATAGCGCCATGCTTGTGCTAACCGAAAACGCAATGGATAATATAGAGGACAGAATTAACTCAATTGACCCTGATTATATAGTTGTGGATTCTATACAGACCATGTACCGTCCCGAAATGGCAAGCGCTCCGGGCTCTGTAAGCCAAGTTAGGGAATGCGCCTCTGTATTTTTGCGCTTAGCTAAAACCGGCGGTGTGGGCGTGATGTTGGTGGGACATGTTACCAAAGATGGCTCAATCGCAGGGCCTAGGGTACTAGAGCATATGGTAGATGTAGTCCTCTATTTTGAGGGCGATCATCAGAGGCAGTACCGCCTGCTTCGTGCTGTAAAAAACAGATTCGGTTCCGTAAACGAACTTGGCGTGTTTGAGATGACTGAAAAAGGCATGCGGGCTGTGGATAACCCTTCAGAGATGCTGCTTAGCCAAAGGGCAAAGGGCGCAAGCGGTTCTGTGGTGTTTTGCAGCATGGAGGGCACGCGCCCCATGCTTGTGGATATACAGGCGCTGGTGGCACAATCTTTCTATGCATCGCCCAAGCGTACGGTAAACGGTATAGACCAAGGACGCATAGCGCTTCTTCTTGCTGTGCTTGAAAAGCGCGCGGGACTTAAGCTGTATAATCAAGATGTATACATAAATGTGGCAGGCGGTATGTATTTAAGCGAACCAGCGGCAGATTTAGCTGTATGCCTTGCAGTGGCTTCGTCATTTCGTGATGTACCCCTGCCTAATGACCTAGTCGCTATAGGTGAAATAGGGCTTGCGGGGGAAATAAGAGCCGCGCCCCTTATGGATAGGCGTATAGCGGAATGCGCAAGGCTTGGCTTTAACAGGATTATTTCTCCCAAAGACAGAAACTCAGTATCCCCGGCAGAAAAGGAGGTACACCGCATATATGCCTCGGGAATTTATGAGGCTATAAGGCTATTTAGCCTGTAATGTTCTAACATATTTAATGAAATTGTAATCCATTGTAACTAAATTATTCTTGTTACGTAACATAAAATTTGTTATAATATTCACAAAGACTCAAGGAGGTCTAATTATGAAAAAACGTTTAATTGCCACAATGTTGTGCCTAATAATGCTGTTTAGTGTAGTTCCATCTATGGCATATGAGCTTAGATACAAAGATACCGGCACCCGTGTAGGTATGCTACAAAACCAACTTAAATACCTAGGCTATTATAATGGCCCTATTTCTAATAAATTCGGCTATGAGCTATACCTTGCAGTGCGTTCATTTCAAAGGGTAAACGGTCTTAAGGTAGATGGTATTGCAGGTCCCAATACCCTTGCTGTAATTAACAGCTTAGATGGGAAGACTCCAATTCCAAAGCCCAGCCCCGACGTTAAACGCTTAAGATACGGAGATAAGAACGAAGATGTAAAAAAAGTTCAGGAGCGCCTGAAAGAGCTTGGCTACCTAGCTGATGCTGACGATGAATTTGATATCGAAATGTATAATGCCGTTACCTCATTCCAAAAGAATAACAACCTAAGGAAGGACGGCATTGTAGGAGAGCATACGTGGAGCGTGCTTTTTGGCAGTGGTACGAAGCCTAAAACTCCTGCCGACCCAAAATCCGCTGGTTTCCGCCTACAATACAATGATCGTAGCGCTTATGTTACTCAGCTAAAAAACAAACTGGTGGAGCTTGGCTATTTCAATAAGGATAAAGAGCAACCCATAAGCGATGTATATACTTACTATACGGTAGAATGTGTGCGTGCTTTCCAGAAAAACAATGGACTTAAAAGTGATGGTATAGTAGGAAGCCTTACATGGAATAAGCTGTTCTCAGGCAGCGCAAAGCCTGCCGGCAGCGGCGCACCATCTCCTTCAGTACCGGCGGCAAATATACGCTTGCAATATAAGCAGCGCGACCCTCAAGTTAAGCTCCTTAAAAATAGGCTTGCAGCCCTTGGCTATTACAGTTATGATAGCGATCCTGTAAAAGAAACTGATTTATACTCATATCGTACTGTGTCAAGTGTGCGTTCATTCCAAGATAATAACGGTCTTAAGGCGGACGGTATAGCCGGTCCCAATACGCTGTCTAAGTTGTATGGCCCGGATGCAAAAGCCAAACCTTCAGGAGATACTACCACTTCAAAGAAACCTTTTAGACTTCAGTATAAAGATAAGAATTCTAATGTAACAAAGCTTCAGCAGCGTCTTGTAGAACTTAAATTCTTCGATACCTCGCGCGAAGCCGTATCAGGCGAATACACATACTACACTGTAACATGCGTGGAAGCCTTCCAAAAATCAAAGGGTCTTCAAGAAGATGGTGTAGTAGGTCCCAAAACATGGGAAGCCCTAGGCTTTAAATAAGTATAATTAGTGCAATACTTTACGCCTGCATACATGCAGGCGTTTTGTTGTGCACAATATTTTGCTGTATATGGTAATGCGTTATTATCTCGATAAATTTTCATATTTAATTGTGTATTAATAAACATAGGTTTGCATTATAACCATAAATATAATGAAAGCTTCAAAGGGCGAAATTTAAATAAAAAACGCTAAAACATAATCCCTACAACATTTGACATGTAATAAAAGTTGTGATATTCTCTGGAAGCCTTAAAAATTAAGGCTTGCGGGAATGGCGGAATTGGCAGACGCGCTAGATTCAGGTTCTAGTGTTCGCAAGGACATGCAGGTTCAAGTCCTGTTTCCCGCACCAATTTTGACAAATGATTAACCCTTTGAACTCAATGATTTCAAGGGGCTTGTATTTTGTGGAAATCTGTATTACAGACATAAATATCACATGTGTTAACCTACAATACATTTATGACAGGCGTAGTTAAAAAAGAGTCCATTAAGCATAGCTTAAGAAGGTATTTATAAGCACTGTTGCACTGAACATGCAAATTTGATACAATCATTTTAGGGAACTCAAAAGGTTTTGAGTTTTGATGTTCCTAACTATTATCATTCCTATTATTACTCCATGGAGAAAGGCGAGATTGGAGGAAGACAATATGTTAAAGAAAACAACCCTGCGTTACATGTCTTTTATCTTTGCCGTTGTTTTTTTCTTAACTTTGGCAATTGGGACTGTCTTTGCAAATGAAACGGATGTACCTGTTCCGATGGAAGAACCGTCTGTAACTGAAGAAACTATTGTAACGGATCAACCTGCAACAGTGCCGGAAATCAACCAAACTGAGATACCTATAGAAATGGAAAAACCAGTAACTCAGGAACAGACCGAAGAAGCGCAAGAGAGCATTGAAACCGAAGCCCCTGCTGTATCCGAATTCCCTGTAAATCAGGAACAGGCCGAAGAAACGCAAGATAGCGCTGAAACCGAAGCCCCCGTTGTGTCTGAAGAACCTGCAGCTTCAGAAAAGACCGAGGAACTACAAGAGGTTGCTAATACTAAAGTGCCTGCTGTAACGCAAGAACCTGTTGTGGAGGAAGAAACAGTAACCGTTTATTTCTTTACCACATCCCAAACCCCTTGGAAAACTGTAGATACTTTTATAGATCAGCCCATGCTCAAACCGGAAGATGCTCCGCCACTTGCCGGGTATCGTTTTGTTCATTGGTATCAAATAGATGAAAAATTCGTGGGTGACGAGTTGGAAGGATTTAATTTCAGTACTCCGATTCGTGCTACACTTCGCTTAAAAGCTTATTATGAGCCTATTCCCGAGGTTACAGACGAACCCGTTACAACAGACGAACCCGTTACAACAGACGAACCTGTTACAACGGACGAACCTGTTACAACGGACGAACCTGTTACAACCGACGAACCCGTTACAACCGACGAACCCGTTACAACAGGCGAACCTGTTACAACGGACGAACCTGTTACAACAGACGAACCCGTTACAACAGACGAACCTGTTACAACAGACGAACCCGTTACAACAGACGAACCCGTTACAACAGACGAACCTGTTACAACCAACGAAC
>DUQK01000029.1 GCA_012837835.1 Christensenellaceae bacterium
AGGAAGGGGATAATATGCAGCTGCGCCTTGAAACAAAACAACTTAATTATTCAATTGACGGTTTCGATATCCTTAAAGGTATATCTATTAATGTTGAAGATAGAAAAATGGTGGGTATTATCGGTCCCAACGGCAGCGGTAAAACCACCCTGTTAAAGCATATATATAGGGTGCTGCCTTCCGAATACAAAAAGGTATTTATAGACGGCAGAGATATAGAAAGCTATACACACAAACAATCCGCCCGTAAACTTACAGTAGTAAGGCAGGAAAACTCTAGCGATTTTGATTTCACTGTAGAAAAAATGGTGCTGCTTGGGCGTGCTCCCCACCGCCGCAGCTTTGAAAGCTATACTAAAGAGGATATGCAGTTTGCAGATGAAGCCCTTAATGCAATAGGCATGGAAGCATACCGCTACCGCTCCTTCAACACCCTTTCCGGCGGTGAAAAGCAGCGGGTTTTAATCGCCCGTTCCCTAGCGCAGCAGGCGGATATATTCGTGCTTGATGAACCTACCAACCACCTTGATGTGCATTACCAGTGGAGCATAATGGCGCTAATACGCAGGCTCAACACTACCGTGCTTGGCGTTTACCATAATCTAAACCTAGCAGCTCAATTTTGCGATGAGCTTTATGTACTATCAAGTGGACATGTCGTTGCAAACGGCACACCAAAAGAAGTGCTAACGCCAAAGCTTATGGCACAAGTATTCGGCGTAGAAGCCGATGTAATGCAGCTTAAAAACGGGCGTTTACAGCTTGTAATAAATGAAGCGATGACGGTGCAATAACCCGTTAAGCAAATATAAAAACACCTAAGGAGGAACCCATTTAATGAAAACAAAACGACTACTAATTCTATGTACTGCGCTTATTATGCTATTAAGCATACCTGCGCTTGCGGCTCAGGACGCATACCCTGTTACTGTAAGCAACTACGACCAAGAAATTACGCTTGAAAAAGAACCGGAACGCGTAGTTATACTTACAATAAATTCGGCAGAAATACTCGCAGCGCTTGGCAAAACAGATAACATAATAGGCATAGCTAAGGGACATAATGATGTACAGGATGTACTGCCCGAATATCAGGATACACTAAAGGATTTGCCCTACCCCAAGTCGCTAAACGATGGTATACCAACACTTGAAAACATGCTGAATATAAAGCCCGACATGGTTGTTATGAACGCATATTATTTTAATGCGGCTAAAATATTCGGCACTCTTGAGGATTATACCAACAACGGCATAAACATATACGCGAACGAAGGCTCCTATGTGCCAAACTGCACTATAGAAAACACTTACAACGATGTGCGTAACTTAGGTACCCTATTCAACGCCAAAGAAAGGGCTGATGAAATAGTAGCCGAAATGCAGAATACCGTAAAAGATGTACAAGAAAAAGTTGCAGACAAAGAAAAGAAAAAGGTTATGCTCTTTGATAGTACAAGGGAAGACATGTTTATTATCGCAGGCGGTATAGGTCTTGTTAATAATATGATAGAACTTGCCGGAGGCGAAAACATATTTAAGGATGTAGAAAAGCAGTTTGGCGGCGTAAATATTGAAGAGATAATCGCCCGTAACCCCGATATAATAGTAATATCTGAATACTTCACAGAAACAAATGATGATGTTAAGAACAAGATTGATTACCTTAACAGCACAGAAGAATTATCCGAAGTAACAGCCGTAAAGGAAGGCAATTATGTTATAGTACCGGTTATTGCCACATTCCCAGGTTTACAGAACATTAATTACATAACTAAGCTTGCTAAGGCAATAGCTCCTGAAGCATTCTAATACAACATCGTCATGCATTACATGATGCTTTTTAACCACCCTCTAAAACGCTGGAGAGCTGCGGGCGATAATTGCCCGCTCTCCGGCGCGATGAGTGAATACCCTTGTACCAAAGAAAATCATAACCAAACAGCAGGGTTTACACTGCCTATAAATAACAATTCAGATACTTTGTCAACTGGTAATGCAATTTTACAAGCTGTTTATGAACGGGTGTACATCGTATAATGTTCCGGCAATACTAAGCATAAAGGCGCCGCCGTATTACACCTCCGGCGGCGCTATATTATATAGGAGAAATAATGAAACAAGATAAAAAGCTTAATATCCGTTCGCTTTTGCGCAACAAAAATTATGTGCGTTACTGGTTTGCTTCCGCTATTGCCGATGCCGCAAGCAATATATTGCAATTTGTACTGGCGCTTTATGTGCTGGATATAACAGGCTCCGCAGGTCAGTTTGCTGTGATTCTATCTGTTGTAGTAGTACCTCGGCTTATACTTATGCCATTTAGCGGTTTAGCAGGCGACCGTTTCCCTAGAATGAAGATGATGATGGCTTTAACTCTTATAAACGCAGGATTTCTAGCTGTCTTTTTCCTATTAGGGCAGAATCAAAGCCTTTCTATAGCTGCGGTATATGTGCTAGTTATCGGGCTTGAAATAACTGAGGTTTTTTATGCGGGTCCCTCTTCTGCCATAATCCCTGATATAGTTGCGCCGAAGAAATAAACGAGGCTACTTCATTGTCTAAAGTTGACGATGGCATAGTATGGGTAACATCTCCAATGCTTGGCGCTCTAATATACACAAATTTAGGCGTAGTACCCGCCATCGGCGTAGCAGCAATAATGTATTTGCTGGCTTCTCTCTTGCAAAAAACAATCCGCACCCCCTACGCGCTACCTATACCGGAAAAAAAGGAAAAAAACAACTTTTTTGTTGAGATAACCGGCGGCATTAGATACATACTTGGGAACAGGTTTTTAACTGGCTTCATATTTATATTACCTGTATTTAACGCTTTCTTCAGCGCAACATTTTCAGTTGCTGTCGCCTACCTATTGAGGGAAGCATTTGAGCTATCTGTCGAGGCTTACGGTATGTTCAACACCCTAACCACAACCGTATCCTTATTTGTTCCCTTCATTGCCGTACCTCTGGTAAAAAAAGTTCCCTTCAATAAGCTTTATTGGCGGCACTCTGCCATAATAGCTGTTACTATACTTTTTATTGCACTTTTTGCATTTTTAGGTCTAAACAAATACATTGGCGTTATGACATCGGTTATAATAATTGGCATATTAGACGCTATTACAATAACCGCCGCTATCCCTATGCAGATGACCTGTTCCGTATTCTTCCGTACTCAGACGCCCAAACACTTGCTAAGCCGGGTTATGATGGTTGTTTCCCTTGTATCCAGCATAGGCATAGCCTGCGGAAAAATAGCTGTGGGCTTTCTGGTAGACAATTTGGGTATATACCGCGCTATAGCCGTATCAGGTATGTTGCTGATTATATGTGCCCTTAGTGCAAAATGGCTGTATGACAAAACTCGTTGCGTATCCGTACAGAGCGAAACGCTTTCAGCCTAAGAATAAGGTACACAATATATTTTATAGACTATATAAAAAACATTTACAATACAATATAAAAACAAACTTTGTGCGTATAAAAGCTTGCATTATTCACATTAATTGTTTATCCTAATTCAATACTGGGAAAAGTTTCTGGTAAAATAGAAGGAGGTATGTCCGATGAAAAAACTATTTCTAATCTTACTCAGTCTAGCCATGATCACTACTATACTATTAGTACCCGCAGAGGAAGTTATTAAGATAGGTGGCATCGGTGTACTTACCGGCCCCAATGCCACCTACGGTTTGGCAGTGAAAAACGGTGCGGACTTATACATTGAGGAACTAAATAACGCAGGGGGTATTGACGGCAAAAAAGTCGAAGTAATATGGGTAGACAGCCAAGGTGATCCAGCAGTTGGGCAACAGGCATACTATCGCCTAGTCGAAAATGACGAAGTCGTTGCCATACTTGGTGCAGTGCTTACTGGCGTTACCAATGCCGTTGCAGATGCAGCTGTAGAAGATGGCATTCCCATGGTTTCCCCTTCTTCAACCGCATATGAAGTTACCACAGGAAGACCCAATGTATTTCGCACTTGCTTTATTGACCCCTTCCAGTCGGTCATGATAGCAAGGTATATGAAATCTAAAAATTATAAAAATGTCGCTGCACTTTATGACACAGGCGATGATTATTCAACCGGTCTTTATGAAACCTTTGTTGACGAATGTGGTAAGCTCGGTCTAAATATAATTGCTACAGAAGCCGCTGCATTTGAAGACGTGGATTTTAAGGCTCAGCTCACCAACATAAAAAATGCAAATCCGGAAGCCTTATTCCTGCCTTATTACGGCGCACCCGCTGCACATATATTAAAGCAGGCGGACGAAATCGGGCTTAATGTTCCCTTCATAGGTGCTGAC
Organism: Christensenellaceae bacterium; assembly: GCA_012837835.1. Taxonomy (GTDB): domain Bacteria; phylum Bacillota; class Clostridia; order Christensenellales; family Aristaeellaceae; genus DTU024. The sequence goes on from DUQK01000029.1 coordinate 4,319, forward strand.
GGTATATCAAGCATTACAGATTCCATTTCCGATACTTCTCTACTTACAAATGTAATATATTCCGACCACTACAATTATGATGCAGCGGGCGAAGTTGCCCTTCAATTCCTTAAAGGCTACGAGGAAAAATATGGCGAACCTCCCACAGTTGCTTTCTCTGCCACTGCATACGATACTGCCTTAGTATTAACCGAAGCCATTAAAATCGCCGGCACTACCGACTTTGCCGCAGTTGTTGATGCAGTCAAGAATATAGAAGTAGAAGGCGTTACAGGCGTTATCACCTTTGACGACCATAATGACCCCATCAAGAGCGCGTTCTTTACCACTTTCGATGCTGATGGAAACAAGATATTCTTAGAGAGAGTAGATCCTTAAATATATACTACTATGCATCAAATTAATAAAATGTTTAATTAATACACGCACACTATTAACTGGTGGAATTTCCGCCGGTTAATAGTTGCTTTGCTAGGAGAAAACCGTGTCACTATTCATAAATCAACTGATAAACGGCGTACATGTCGGGAGCATATATGCGCTTATTGCACTTGGCTACACCATGGTATACGGAATTATCAGGCTGATAAATTTTGCCCATGGTGATATACTTATGGTTGGCGCATATACCGTTGTTGTCGCCATAGGAACGCTGGGGCTTTCGCCTTTAGCTGCAATACTTATTTCTATTGTTATATGCACATTGTTCGGAATATTAATTGAAAAAATCGCCTATAAACCGCTTAGAAATTCACCAAAAATATCTTCCCTCATAACCGCAATAGGTGTTAGCATGCTGCTTCAAAATATAGCGCTGCTAGTTTTTACACCTACGCCAAAACCCTATCCTGTTCCCTTAAGCGTGGAACCTCTAAACATAGGGGGTATTCAGGTTAGCTTTATGACTGTGCTTACATTTGGTGTATCCATCGCCATAATGCTGGCGCTTCAAGCCTTTGTAACGGCTTCAAAGGCGGGAAAATCTATGCGCGCTGTGTCGGAAGATGTAAAAGCGGCACTCCTTATGGGTATAAATACTGATAATACCATCACCCTAACATTTGCAATAGGCTGTGCTTTGGCAGGGGTTGGTTCGGCACTATTTTGTCTCGCCTATCCTTCTGTTTCGCCTACTATGGGTTCGCTCCCAGGCGTAAAGGCCTTCATAGCCGCGGTGCTTGGCGGTATAGGGGTAATACCCGGTGCCATGCTCGGCGGCTTTTTACTTGGCATTGCGGAGAGTTTTACAAAGGCGTACATATCCTCCCAGCTTAGCGATGCGGTGGTATATGGTATATTGATAGTCGTCTTACTTTTCAAGCCCTCAGGTCTACTTGGCAAAAGCGTAAGAGAGAAGGTGTGATAATATGGCAAAAAACAAAACTAAGTCCTATACAATAAACAGCTTTGCCCTTATTATAACCTTTATATTTGCTTATGCCCTAATATCAGCCGGGAAAATAAACAATTATTATTCTAGTATGCTTATAAGCGTGCTTATAGCAATAATAATGACAGTAAGCCTAAACCTAACTACAGGGCTTTTAGGGCAGCTTTGCTTAGGACACGCAGGTTTTATGTCGGTAGGAGCATATACCGCAGGCATTATAACTAAATCCCTGCCTGATATGCCCTTTGGTTTATCACTTACAATAGCGCTAATGGCGGGCGGTTTAATAGCTGCGCTTTTCGGCTTTTTGATAGGTATGCCGGCTCTAAGGCTAAAAGGCGACTATCTTGCTATAATCACCCTTGGTTTTGGCGAAATTATAAGGGTTGTAATACAAAACCTTACAATAACTGGCGGACCTGCAGGGCTTACGAGAATACCGAGGATGTCCCGCGCACTTGCCGAAAGCCCTAAGGAGTCCGCTGCGATACAGTTTGCCATAGTATACTGGATAATGGTAATTGTTGTTACAAGTATATTCACACTCGGCAGAAGCCGACACGGCAGGGCTATTATATCTATACGCGAAAACGAAGTCGCCGCCGAAGCCACCGGCATACCCACCACATATTATAAATTGCTTGCCTTTACTTTCGCCGCATTCTTTGCGGGGATTGCGGGGGGTCTTCACGCACACCAGATAGGTATGCTAACACCCAAATATTTTGATTTTAACAAGTCTATAGAATATCTGGTTATGGTAGTGCTTGGGGGCATGGGTTCTATAACAGGCTCCATTATATCCGCAACTGTGCTTGTAACGCTGCCCGAACTACTCCGCGATTTTGCCGCTTGGCGCATGGTAATATATTCCCTAACGCTAGTATTAATGATGATTTTCCGCCCCTCCGGTCTTATGGGCACTAAGGAATTCTCTTTAACAGCTACTGTAGATGAGCTTGAAGCCTTATGCCACAGGGTTTTCAAGAGAAAGGAACGTAAGCCTAAGCTGCCTTTTAAACCCCACTACGATGTATGGGAAGACCAGCCTGTGCTTGAAACCATAAACCTCGGCATACAATTTGGCGGGCTTGTAGCGGCTGAAAATATAAACATAAACCTTAAAGATAATGAAATCGTCGGCTTAATAGGTCCAAACGGCGCAGGAAAAACAACAGTGTTCAATTTGCTGACCGGCGTTTATGAACCTACGCAGGGCGATATAATACTGCTTGGCAATTCCATAAAAGGACGCTCAACGCATGAAATCACAAATAACGGCATAGCAAGAACTTTCCAAAATATCCGCCTGTTTAAGTCTATGACGGTGCTTGAAAACATAAAAGTTGCCTTCCACACGAGAATGCGCTACTCACCGCTAAGCGGCATAATACGTTCTGACGAGTACGCAAGTGAGGAACACGGCATAGACATACGTGCTAGGGAGCTGCTGCGTGTATTTGACATGGAAGACGTAGCAGATGATAATGCGGACTCTCTTCCCTACGGTCTGCAAAGGAAGCTTGAAATATGCAGGGCACTTGCATCAAATCCCAAGGTATTATTGCTTGATGAACCTGCCGCAGGCATGAACGCTACCGAAACGCAGGAACTAATGGATACCATTAAGAGGATACGCACGCGCTTTTCAGTTGCAATACTGCTTATCGAGCACGATATGAAGCTTGTAATGGGCATATGTGAGCGTATATATGTGCTAAACTACGGTCATATAATCGCCGAGGGCACCGCAAATGAAATAGCGAATAATCAAGATGTAATCACAGCATATCTCGGTATGGCGCAAGAGGATAAAGAGGACAGAGCACTATGCTAAAAGTTGTAGATTTAGAAGTATATTACGGCGCAATAAAGGCGCTTAAAGGGATAAGTTTTCACGTAAACAAGGGCGAAATAGTAACGCTTATTGGCGCAAACGGCGCAGGCAAGACGACTACGCTAAATTCAATATCAGCCCTTGTGCCTATAAAAAGCGGCAGCGTATCCTTTATGGATATAGACCTTAAAACCCTCCCCGCATATCAGCGCATATACAAAGGCATAGCACACGTTCCGGAAGGGCGCAGGGTATTCTCCCGTATGAGCGTAAAAGAAAACCTTGAAATGGGCGCCTATAGTAGGAGAGATAAGGGCAGCCTAAATAGAGATGCCCAGCGCGTTTACGAGCATTTTCCAAGGCTAAAGGAGCGCAGAAACCAGCTTGCAGGCACACTTTCAGGTGGAGAACAGCAAATGCTTGCCATAGGCCGCGCGCTTATGAGCAACCCCACACTTATAATGATGGACGAGCCTTCCATGGGACTAGCTCCCATACTTGTTAGCGAAATTTTCCAAATAATACAGGATATAAATAAACAAGGCACTACCGTGCTGCTTGTTGAACAAAACGCCGCTATGGCGCTTTCGGTTGCTGACAGAGGTTATGTACTTGAAACAGGCAATGTAGTAATTGAAGGCACAGCAAAGGAACTTTCAAATAACCCCGAAATTAAAAGGGCTTATCTTGGTACTGCGTAAAATTTGCTTGTTATAAAACCATACAATTAAATTAAAAAAAGCTTGAGCTTTCGCCCGAGCTTTTTTTATCTATTTATTTGACCATTCTTTAAGCTGCTCCACCAAATCCAGCCTCTCCCAAAGTAGGTCAAGGTCATTCCTGCCAAAATGCCCGTATGTAGCCGTCTGCCTATATATGGGACGTCTTAGTTTAAGGCGTTCTATTATGCCGTCCGGGCTTAAATCTATATTATCCCTAATATAATTTGCAAGCTTTTCTTCATCTACCTTGCCTGTTCCAAAGGTTTCAATGGCATAGCTAACAGGCTGCGCCACGCCTATTGCATAGGCGATTGCTACTTGGCAGCGGCTTGCAAGCCCTGCAGCTACTACATTTTTAGCTATATGGCGGCAGGCGTACGCGGCAGACCTATCAACCTTTGTAGGGTCCTTGCCACTAAAGCAGCCGCCGCCATGCGGGGCAAAACCGCCGTATGTATCTACAATAATTTTACGCCCTGTAAGCCCGCTATCCCCGGCAGGGCCGCCTATAACAAACCTACCGCTTGGGTTTATATAGTATTTAGTTGAGGAATTTAAAAGCTTGCTTGGCAATATTGGGCGTATTACATCTTCCATCATGGCATTTCGTATTTCCTTTTGGCTCACCATGTCATCATGCTGGGTTGATAGTACAACCGCATCTATACTTACAGGCGTAAAACCGTCATAGCTTACGGTAAGCTGCGCCTTACCGTCAGGACGCATCCATTCTCTTTTTCCGCCCTTTCTAACTTCGTCCATTTGTTTTGCCATCTTATGCGTAAGCACAAGCGGAAGAGGCATATATTCCTCGGTTTCATCACAAGCAAAGCCGAACATCATACCTTGGTCTCCAGCGCCCGTCTTTTGCTCTGCACTCACATTATCCCTAGTTTCGCTGGCTCTACTAACCCCGGCAGCTATATCTTGAGACTGCTCGTTTATAACTGTAAGCACCGCGCAGGAATTACCGTCAAAGCCGAGTGAGGAATCATCATAGCCGATATCAAGCACTACCTTTCTTGCAAGATCCGCTACGGGTACATATGTTGTTGTACTTATTTCCCCCATAACAAGTATAAGCCCAGTCGTGGCGCAGGTTTCGCAGGCGACTCTTGCCATAGAATCCTCGCTTATTATCGCATCCAGCACGGTATCCGATATTTGGTCGCAAAGTTTATCCGGATGCCCCTGCGTTACTGATTCTGATGTGTACTGTCGTTTCAATTATATTACTTCCTTTCTATATAAAGAAAATGACTTACCCGCACAGATAAGCCACATAACACTTATCTGTCAGCCTCAGCTGCTGGAATTAGCACCTTGCATATGCCGGTTGCCGGGGTTCACAGGGCCAGTCCCTCCCCCACTCTTGATAAGTCATATTCAATTAACTATATAATACAACACTTTGCGTATTTTTTCAATTCATAAGCTTAGATTTTATTGTAAAATTTATTTCTAAAGTTTTACAAACAGGTGTTTTCGGGGTACAATATGGGGGATATTTTATGTAAGGAGGTGTTCTTTTGCCCGATATGCTCGGCTGCGTAGTACTTATACCTTCGCTGCACCCTGATGAGAAGCTGGTTAATTATGTGAAATCGCTTACAAAAAACGGCTTTAAACATATACTTGTTGTTGATGACGGCTCAGGTGAAGATGATATATATCAAGATATATTTAGAACCATAGCTCAGTATGATAACTGCACAGTAATAGGCTACGAAAAAAACAAAGGCAAAGGTCATGCTCTTAAATACGGCATGGAGTATTTCCTTCAACACTATCCTGATAGCCCCGGTATAATAACTGCAGATTCCGACGGTCAACATACAAGCGACGGTGTAATAGCTGTAGCTAATAAAATGCTTGAAAAGCCCGATAGTTTAGTACTTGGTTCAAGAAACTTCAGACTTGGCAACACACCACTAAGAAGCCGCATAGGTAACGAACTTACCACATTCTTTTATGCGCTGCTATATGGCAGCCATCTGCCGGATACTCAGACGGGTTTAAGGGGAATAAGCAGGCAGCTTATACCTATAGTAATAAATATAGAGGGCAATAGGTTTGAGTATGAAATGAACATGCTAACAGAGTGCGCTATGCGCAAAATACCGTTTAGCATAGTTGATATAAAAACCATATACATAGAGGATAATAAGAGTAGCCATTTCAACCCCGTTAAGGATTCCATACGCATATACAGGCACCTGTTCGGCAACTTCTTTAAGTATATTTTTTCAAGCCTAATGAGCTTTTTGGTGGATATATCCGTATTCACCCTTCTTGACAGATGGCTGCTTGACGCTCTTTTTGCTGGCGCACTTGGCGGAAGACATGCTACATTACATACGTATGCTGCAGCGGCGATTGCCAGGATTATTTCATCTATAACAAACTTTACTCTAAACAAAAATTTCGTTTTCAATAAGAGCAACAAGGACGGCGCGTTCCCAAGGTACCTAACGCTATGCGTTTTATCGTTAGCTGCAAGCGCTATCTCTACCGACCTTATTTACAGAACGCTTAATATAGATAAATCCATAATAAAAATCGTAGTTGATACCCTGCTTTACTTTGTAAACTACCGCGTACAGAAAGCTTGGGTATTCCCTCTTACAAAACAAGGAGAAAAAGATGTCTAAAAAAACACGAATAGCACTGCTTATGCTAAGCATAGTTATGGCGCTAACACTTGCATTTATAATACCCTCCGGGGCTTTGCTTGATGAAGAAAGGTACAAGCTTGAGGACGAAATATGGGCGCAGGAAGAGGATTTGCTATCCTTTATTATACCGAGCGCTAATGCGGAAGAGTTGTTAACCCCCCTGCCTATAGATTTTTCCCCCGGCAAAAAGCCGATAGAAGAAAATTTTACAGACGAAGGTTATTCAGACCCCAGCATAAGGCTTACGCTTGAAACGCGCGAAGAAGATGGCGTAGTATGGCGTATAGCCTATATACAGATAGCAAGTCCTACTCAGCTTAGAACCGCAACAGCGGGGGATTTACGCTCAAGCCGCGTTGCGCTTATATCCTCTATGGCTGAAAAATACAATGCGGTTATAGCCTGCAATGCCAACTATATGGCAAATGACCCCAAAAAGACATCTTTTGAATACCGCATGGGAGAAAAAGTGCGTAACAAGTTTAACCGCCTTAAGGATACGCTTATAATAGACGAAAATGGAGATTTTCATATACTTACGGGCGAAAATAAAGCTAAGCAACTTGAAGCCTTTGAAAATGCAGGGCACACAATAATAAATGCATTTACATTCGGTCCTGCGCTTGTTAAGGATAAGCAGCTTCAAACAATACCCGAAAGCTACGGTTATAATCCCAAGGGCAGGGAGCCGCGCATTGCACTTGGGCAGCTTGATTCGCTTAAATATGTAATAGCGCACGCAGAAGGGCGCAGGGATAATTCTGACGGCGCTACCCAGCAGGAGCTTGCAAATTTTATATTCAATTTAGGCTGCAAGCAAGCATTCAACTTTGACGGAGGTAATTCCGCGACCATAGTATATAATGGCGGATATTTCCAAAACAGAAGCCGCAGCAATGAGCGAGCTCAGAGCGATATGATATATTTCGCAAGCCTAGTAGAAACAGAGGGCAATTAATTGCTTACAGAGCTTGCAACAATAGATATACTAGGACTTAAGCTATACACATACGGCTTTTTTCTTACGCTTGGTGTATTATTTGCGATAGTACTTGCATATTTTGTAGAGCGTAAAACATCACTTAAAAAAGGCACTTTGCTTCTTACTATATGCATATCAATGCCTCTTGGAGTAGCGTTATCTCGCCTACTATACTGCCTTACAGACAGCAATTTTAGAGCAGTGCTTACATTTAAAAATATATTTTTGATAAGCACAGGCGGCATGTCCATGTACGGGGCAATACTAGCCGTGATACTTGCAGCATTAATATCCGCCAAAATATTAAGCGAAAATACGCGTAAAATGCTTGACGCTATAACAGCCCCACTTATGGCATTTATATTGTTCGCAAGGCTTGGTGAAAGCTACACGCAGCTTGGCATAAGTCGCCCACTTGTAACAGGCGTACTTGAAGGCAGCTTTTTAGTACATATAGGAGAATACGATTTGTACCTTAAAACATGGCTGCTTGAAGCTGTATGCGCCGCTGTGCTCTGTATATTATTATATACATGGCTTAATAAATATAAAAAAGGCGATGTATTTTTAAGCTGGATGATACTATTCGGCGCAACGCAGGTAATATTTGAAAGCCTGCGCTATGACGGACATATGCGTTTTTCATTTGTGGGGCTTCAGCAGGTACTTTCAAGCTTTCTATGGGGAATAGCTCTGCTTATACTTTCCCTTAGAAAAAAACCTATAAGCAAAAGGGCTAAAATAAATCTGTTTCTACTACCCGTTGCGGTTTTTGGAGCAATAGGTATAGAATTTTTGATAGACCGCTCGGAGATACAGAAATGGCTGCTGTACATAGGCTATATTGCCCTGCTTTCACTACCAAGCGGCATAGCGCTATCGCTCAGGGAGAAAACACATGAATAAAGAGAAGATAGCTAAAATAAATGAACTCTATAAAAAGCAAAAGGAAGGAACTTTAACGTCTGAGGAAAAAGAGCTTCAGACAGAGCTTAGAGCTGAATATATAAAAGCATTCAGAGAAAACCTAAAATCCCAGCTTGACAATACCTATATTTTACGTGAAGATGGAACTAAAGAGAAACTCGCCCAAAAGGCGGATTCAAGGAGGAAAGAAGATGAGTAAACGCATTATCGCTTTAACGCTTGCCATATGTGCAATGTTTGCCATAATGCCTTCATATGCGCAGTACAATGTAATATATACCGGCAAAGTTACCACATATTATGACGGCTATACAAACGCTTACGTAGCGCCTGATAAAAACTCCAAGGTGCTTGACAGCTTTAAGCCGGGTACACCCATACAGATAGTAAGCGTACTACCCAACTTCGTTGGTATTGTATACGGCAATTCAATTGCCTATATGCTAAGAGGAAGGATAGAGGACGTTAAACCTGTAAACCCTGCCACAACACCCCCATATGGAGTATTTTTCCATAGATACTATGCCGCCATGTGGCAGGATACCCCTGTTAAGGCTGCGCCTAATTCTAACTCTGAAACTCTTATAACGCTCCACCCGGGTGCTATGGTAGGCATTATTGATGTGGTAGATGGCTGGGCATACTTTACATTTAAGCGTCAGTGGGGTTATATAGATACAAGGTATCTGGCAGAACTTGGCAAGGTAGCACCCAATGTAACTCTTGGCGATGCAAATACCCCCATTGCGGTATATAACTCCTTTTACAATATATCGGAAGAGGGCTTAAACCCTAACCGCATAAGCAATCTAAAGCTTGGTTCATCTAAGATGTCAAAAACACTTGCGCCCGGACAGAGCTTAGATTTTAACGGCGAAGTAGGGCCTTTTACAGCCGGAAACGGCTACCTTGAAGCAGGCGCGCTAAAGGACGGCGGCTGGGGCACGGCAACAGGCGGCGGCTCCTGCCAGATATCTTCAACGCTTTACAATGCTGTGCTTCAGCTAACGGGGCTTACAGTGCTTGTGCGATCTCCGCATGGTCCTGGTGGCGTAAGCTACATACCCCACGGAGTTGATGCTACTTCTGGCGGGCTTAACTTCGTATTTAGAAACGATTATTCTTTCCCTATTCGCATAAGTGCACACGTGCAGGACGGCTCACTTTTTGTGGCAATATATAAAGTATGAGAAAATTATCATTATTTTTAGCTATAATAATATCTCTATTTACCTTGCTGACCCCGGCGGAGGAACTGTATACAGCGCCGCTTTTTGTTGAGTACGCTATGCAACAGCCGCTTTACACTGCGCTGCTGAGATACGAAACCCCCATATTTTCAGATGTTGAACTCCAAAATAGGATTTTCTATCTTGGCGCAGGCAAAAGGGTTGATATATATGCCGTTTCCCCATCCCGCCTGCTGGTTGGCAGAGAGGGCGCTATAATAGGCTATATTAACCGCGATAAGCTTGACGATTTTACAGTTGAAAACTTACAAATAGATAAGATTCCTAACTACCCCGGCGTACAAAACACATATATAGGCTGGGTTAGCGAAACTACGCCCGTGCTGGATAGCCCAAACAGCTTAGGGAGCGAACTTATCACGCTAAATGAGGGCGCAAGGCTTGCTTTTATAGGGTTTGAGGATGGCTACGGCAAATTAATATTTAAAAAACAGTACGGTTTTGTTGATACAAGAGCGCTTAGCGAAATTGTGCCCATAGACTATTTAAGCGAAGACCCCTCCTTAGACTATCCTATAGCAGCATACACTTCATTCTATAATATTGCTACTACTGAAAATAACCTAAGCCGCATTAAAAACCTTGAGGTTTCTTGCGATAAGTTTGAAGAAATAACTATAAAGCCCGGAAATAATTTTGATTTCAATAGGGACCTTGGCCCATATAATGCCAGAAATGGGTATTTCCCTGCGATAGTGCTTGTTGACGGCGGCAGCAAGCTGGGCTATGGCGGCGGCACGTGTCAGATTTCAAGCACGCTGTATAACGTTACGCTTCAACTACCCGGTATAAGAATAGACCATAGAAAGCCGCATGGTCCAAGGGGAATAAGTTATTTGCCCCACGGAGCAGATGCCGCTGTAGGCAACAAGAAACAGAACTTTATCTTTACAAACAACTACCCCTTTCCAATACGCATTGAAGGCAGCGTACAGGACGGGGCGCTTACCATAGCTATTTGGAGGGCTGAATGAACATAAGCTTTATACCTGAAAACTATTTTTCAAGGCTTAACCTGTATGAAACGCAGGAAGCAATAGCGATAATAAAAGAGCATTTTGCGTACCTACTGTGTAAGGCGCTTAACTTAAAGAGGGTATCCGCACCACTTTTTGTGGCGACGGATTCCGGACTTAATGACGACTTGAGCGGCGTTGAGCGCCCTGTGCGTTTCGATATGAAACATCTGTCAGAAAATGCGGAAGTAGTACATTCCCTTGCCAAGTGGAAGCGCATGGCACTTGCTAAATACGGTTTCCCCGTAGGTGAAGGGCTGTATACAGATATGAACGCCATAAGGCGCGATGAGGTGCTGGATAACCTGCACTCAATATATGTTGACCAGTGGGACTGGGAAAAGGTTATTACCCCCGAAATGCGTACTATGGCAACTCTTAAAGATACTATGCAGAGAATAGTAACTGCTATATGTTCAACGCTTGATATGCTTAAGTGGAAATATTCAAGGCTTGACACCGTTTTGTGCCGTGAAGCCAGCTTTATATTAAGCCAAGAGCTTGAGGATATGTACCCCTCCCTTACCCCTAAGGAGAGGGAATATGAGTACGTAAAGAAACACAAAACCGCCTGTATATTGCAGATAGGCGGTAAATTGAAAAGCGGAAACCCACACGATATGCGCGCACCCGACTATGACGATTGGCAGCTAAACGGAGATATATTCTTCTGGTGTGATGAGCTTCAAATACCCATGGAAATAAGCTCTATGGGAATAAGAGTTTCGCCCGAGAGCCTTATTGAGCAGCTCAAGCTTTCAAATTGCGAGCATAGACTTGAATATCCTTTCCACAGAGCACTTGCAGATGGAAAACTACCCTACACCATAGGCGGAGGCATAGGACAGAGTAGGCTGTGTATGTTGTTGTTACAAAAGGCACATATAGGCGAGGTACAGTCCTCCTGCTGGGACGAGGGCACAATAGATATATGCAGAAACGCAGGCGTTAGACTGCTTTAATGCTTGTTTGAATATACAAAGCGTATAAAGGTATCTCTTGTTCTCTGTTTATCAAACAATACAACGCTTGCACCCCAGCTAGTTGTGCCAAGGGTATAGTCGCCCTTTGCGGGTAGGCTTAGCATAGCCATATCCTTTTGATTGGTTATTACTAGTGGCATAAGAGGTAAAACATCGTTTATAGACATATTCGTTGCCATATGGCTTAAAGAAAGTATGAGAGCTTCAATAGCGACATCTATATCGCTATTTTTTATCTTGTTAAGAAGCGCCACTAAAAAGGTACGCTGGCGTTCATTCCTGCCGAAGTTATTATCTATTTTGCGTATACGCACATATTTAAGAGCCTCATCACCCGATAGTGTTTGAGCGCCTTCAAGCTTTTCTATACCTATTATTCTAGCTTCGGCTTCTGTTATTTCTATATCTACCCCGCCAAGCGCATCAACCACATCTTTAAAGCCGGAAAAATTTATACTTGCATAAAGGTTTATATTAAGCCCTAATGTTTCATTAACGGTTTTTACCGCAAGGAGTGGTCCACCAAAGGCGTTTGCTGCATTTATGCGGTTATGCATGGAAGTATTTGGTATTTTTACAAACATATCCCTAACTAAGCTTGTTAGTTTAAGCTCACCCGTGCGCTTATTTATGCTTAGCACAAGCATAGCATCCGTCCTGCCGTAGTTGAGATTAATATTTCCAGTATCCGTACCAAGCAGCAGTATGTTTTTCCATGTGTCGTCAAGCCCTTCTGCAATAGAAAGGTCATCAGGATTTACCTTTATACGAAACTCCTCGCCTACAGGTAGAAGCTTGCTGCCATCCTCAAGCGCAGCATTAATTGCATCCCTTTGCTCAGGCGTGTATACACGCTCGTAGGGTAAGTCTGCAGCATATGTCTTTTGAAATACCGCACAAAAAAATAAACAAGCAAATAAAATCGCATTGAACAAACGCTTTAAACTATTGTTCACAGTATATCACCATCATATGATATGTCTGAATCTAAATAGGAGTGTTCTCCTACATCCTCGAATTCTTCAGCACTTATGGCGTTTTTATTTACTTCGTCCGCAGAACAATATGTAGGCACAAGTTGCTTAAGCAACTCACGAGCTGAATCATTATCCTGCACTAAATCAAGATTATTACGTAACACTTGCAAGGCGGAATCCATTTCCCTCCGCTCAAAGCCCTCTTCCTTTTCTATAAATATGTGCTTGTCGTTTGTTCTAATACATTCCTGCGTTTTAATCAATAACTCCTCATATAGTTTTTCACCTGGACGGAGACCTACTTCAAGAATGTCTATATCTTTATAGGGTCTAAAACCTGAAAGATATATCAGGTTTTCCGCAAGGTCCAGTATGCGCACAGGCTTACCCATATCAAGTACATATATTTTCCCCTTCTCGTGCATACTTCCAGCCCTTAGTACCAGTTGCACCGCCTCTGGGATTGCCATGAAATAGCGTATTATACGCTTGTCTGTTATAGTAACAGGACCTCCCTCGCTTATCTGCTTTTTGAAAAGCGGGACTACAGAGCCGCTTGAACCTAGCACATTACCAAAGCGCACTGCTACAAATTCTGTTTCACTGTCAATTCGGCTCTGTATTATCATCTCACATAGACGCTTTGTAGCACCCATAACATTTGTGGGATTTACCGCCTTGTCGGTAGAAATAAGTATAAAACGTTTTATACCAAGCTTTTCCGAAGCATTTATAACATTATATGTACCAAAGACATTGTTGCGTATAGCTTCCGCACTGTTGTTTTCCATAAGAGGAACATGCTTGTGCGCAGCAGCATGGAATACAACATCAGGCTTGTATTTTTCAAATATGTAATCTAGATGTTTAGCATTACATACGGTAGCTATTACAACTTCTAAATCTATCTTTCCGCGATACTTACGCAATAACTCCTGCTCAATATCGTACACACCATTTTCAAATATATCAAGAAGTATAAGCTTTTGGGGTCTGCAACTCGCAAGCTGCATAGTCAACTCTCCGCCTATGCTCCCCCCCGCACCTGTAATTAGTATGGTTTTGTCATGATATGCGTTTATAGTATCATCATCAACTATGCTTACTATGTCGCGAAAAAGAAGATCTTCTATCCTTACATCCCTTATCGCACGCTTGCTGCTCTCTGTCGGCAATTCGCTAAGCGGATAGTCATATAGACGAACCTGACAGCCTGTTTTTTTATATTTCTCAAAAGCGGCTCTCTGCTCTTCATGGCTACGGTTAGGTATAGCTATTACCACAGTTTTTATAGGCAGCGAATGAAGCACCTCGACCATTTCTTCATCAGGCCCCATAACGGGTATTCCCTCAACTTCAGTGCCTATCTTGCGTTCGTCATTATCTATAAAACAATATGGTGTGTACTTTGCATTGTCGCTATATATTAGTTCACGCGCAAGTAATACACCTATACTTCCAGCTCCTACTATCGCAATAGGCTCTTTCTCTATACTAGAAAACTTTAGATGTTTTCCTTCAAGCCATTCGGGATGTAGCCTTAATAACTGATATACAAAACGTAAACTCAAAGTTGCGATAAGACCCACACATATCGCAGCAACAGCGCTTGCAAATGGCACATGAACAGAAAATAAGCTACGGTCCATCGCCAGAAAAAGCCATCCTGATATAAAGTCCGCAAGCACCATACGCAAAAAAGCACCCGCAGATGCGTAGCGCCACATAGTATTCTGCACTCTTAGTATAATACGACATACTACTGTGCATGCAAGCACAGCCAAAACTGTGCGTACAAGAACAAAAGTATTGAATTTGCTCTCAACAAGTGCTATACGCTGAAGTATGAACGCATAGGACGCTAGAAGTGCAATAACATCAACCAAGAAAAGAGTAAATACCCTTTGTTTTCCCTTTGCTTTCTTAGATAGCCTAGAAGATATTCTTCTCATATACTTAGCCCTCTCTATAAACACAAACTATAGCGCAAACAACTCACCACTAGAAACAACCTTAATTATTATAAGCCGATGCTTATAAGGCTATTCTAATCAAGCGACACCATATTGTCAATTTTTGGACGTTTTACAACGTATTTCTACTCTTCATCCCTTATGCTTCCTCCAAGTTTATTCTCTACTTGTTTAATTATCTTTTTCATATTGGCGGAAATGTCATCAGATGATAGCGTAGATGTATCCGACCCGAACCACACCCTTACAAGTACGGACTTTTTACCCTCCGGTACCTGTTTGCCGCGGTATTCCTCTATAAATGCAACCTTGTTTACTAGGGGTTTAATAGTGCTTTCAAGCTGTTCCCAGCTGACATTTTCATCTAGGATTATTGAAAAATCCTGCTCTACCTGAGGGTATACAGGCACAGGCACGAAGCTATTGCTTCTTGATGCAAGGGGAACTAAGCTATCTATATTTATTTCAAACACCATACATGAAGAATGTTTAATGTCGGCAAGTTTTTCTGTTTTTACAGACAGAAGCCCCATACAGCCTATTGTATCTCCATTAAATACTATATTCGCCCAAGCATTTTTATCCGCCCAAAGGGGTTTTGAAACTTGTGTAAATTCATATTCTTCCGCCATGCATATGCGAGGCAGCGCTTCAAGTGCACCTTTGCATAGCCTTATTAGGCTAGGTATATCTTCTCCCACGAATGCGCCGCATAGATTTAGCTGCTGCAGGGGCAAGCATTCACTTTTTTCACTCGGATAATATTCGCCGTGTGAAAATACCTGAGCCATTTCAAACAGCTTAAACTCAGCTCTATAGCGCAGGTTTTCACTTACTGCCTTTATCATGCCCGGAATAAGAGTATTTCTAAGGCAGGCAGTTTCAGGCGATGGCGGGCTTGCAAGCTTAAGGCATTCCTCTTCTCCTACGCCTACAGCTTCCATATACTGCTTTTCCATCCAAGGGTAAGTGAATATTTCCTGCATACCGCAACCTGCCGCAAGGTATTCGCATACCGCCCTTTCAAGCTGATAGTGTAGGTTGTTTACAGCGCTATTTAGCGTTACTTTAGGCGCCTTATATTCAAAGTTTTCATAGCCTATCATACGGGCGATTTCTTCAAGTATGTCATCTGGGAGCGATACATCGCCTGTTGACCTAAAGCTTGGAACATCTACAATTACGCTATCCCCATCCTGCCGAGCTACAAAACCAAGCGGAGTTAGAGAAGAATTAATTTCTTCAAACGTAAGCTTCCTGCCAAGCCTTGTATTTATCCAGTCTATTGAGCATATAACTTTTTCTTGCTTGGTTTCATGCGTTTTGGCATCTCCAAATGCTATAAGGCGGCTTTCAGGGAACAGTTTTTTAATTATATCGTCCGCTACTCCCATAGCCGAGTCGACTCTCTGGGTATCAAGGCCTTTTTCATTTCTGAGAGATGAATCCGTATGCACTTTATGCAGGTTTGCGCTTCGCCTTATGCTTATGGGGTTAAATGTGGCTATTTCAAGCAGCATAGAAGTGGTACCCGGCAGTATGGAATCCTCCCCGCCGCCCATAATGCCCGCAAGCGCCATAGCCCTTTCGCTATCGCATATTAGAAGGTCGCTACTTGTAAGGTTTAGCTCCTGTCCATCAAGCAGGGTAAGTTTTTCGCCTGCGTTTGCATCCCTTACTACTATCCCGCCTTTTACATGCGTACTGTCAAAGCCGTGCGTGGGCTGACCTAAGCAAAGCATTATATAGTTGGTTATATCAACCATGGCATTTATAGGTCTTACTCCGCAAAGATGCAGCTGCTTTCTAATAGTATAGGGGGACGGCACATTTTGAAGCCCATCATATAATAGCCCTGCGTAACGATAGCAGCTGTTGCTGAGTATTTTAACCGGATATTCCTCTATATCGCCCTCTATAGAAAACTCAGGTAAGGGTTTAAGCGGAAGTTCA
>DUQK01000030.1 GCA_012837835.1 Christensenellaceae bacterium
AAAGAAGATTTTATCGACGGCGGAGAAATTCGGCTTGTGGATATCGATACCAAGGTTCTCAAGGAAGTGACGGAAGCAGTTATCAAGCTGGTTGGTCAAACGAAAAAACAATTCAAAGTCACATCCTTTGATCACTATAAACGGGCGCTGCCAGAGGCTGATTTTGTTATCTTTACTTACGCGGTCGGCGCTTATGCCGCATGGAAGCGTGATATCGCTACCTGCACGCGGTTTGGTGTGAACCAGTCTGTCGGCGACACGATCGGACCGGGTGCGGTCATTAGAATTCTCCGTTCGATACCGTTGGCAGTCGAAATTGCCCGTGAGATGGAAAAAGTCTGTCCCCATGCCTATATTATTAACTATACCAATCCCGAAGGAGCGCAGTGTCTTGCCATACAGAAATACACCTCCATCAAATCCTTTGGTCTGTGTCACGGAACACCTGATACCGCTGCAGCACTGGCAGAAAATGTGTTTGAAGTTTCCCCCGAGCAGCTTTTCTATCGAGCAGCAGGCGTCAATCACCTGACTTGGTTTACGGATCTTAGTATTGATGGGCAGGATGTCTATCCCCAGCTGAAAGATAAGCTTATTTCTAGCGGTTATGCTGAGAAAGAGCCCGTGTCGTTTGAACTGTATAAGGTTTTCGGACTTTACTGTGCTCCCGGTGACCGTCATGTTGAAGAATTTTTCTCTACCTTCCTGCGTGAATCCGTTATGGAAAAAATGAATCTTGCGTGGAAGAATAACGATTTTCTTGCTGTAGACAGTTGGCGCGCCCGTGATGCGGAAAGGCTGAAAATTCTTCGGGAGCGTGGCGAGGGTTTTGAATATTTTTTCAGAGGTAGCGGGGAAACCGCCACGCATTTCATCTGTTCTCTGGCTACAGGTACCATCTGTACCGAGATGGTAAACGTACTGAACCAAGGCTTCATCAGCAATATCTCGGATGGCATTATTGTTGAGGTGCCGACTTTCGTTGATCGGTTCGGTCTGCATCCGCAGTACATCGGCCGCCTACCACAGGGCATTGCTGCCAAGTGCGAGAGTTTAGGTAGAGAATATATCTTGCTGGTAGATGCAGCGCTGGAGGGCGATCGGCAAAAGGCACTGCAAGCCATGTATCTTGATCCGCTATGCGCCATGTGCGATGACTCCGAGGGGCTGCTGGATGCTCTAATCAAAGAAAACCTTGATTTACTTCCGCCCGTCTGGAAACATTGATAAATAAAGGGTGCAATCCCTTTATAAAAATAAATAGGAGGTTTTACCCATGAAGAAATTTCTTCACCTGTCCCTAGTTCTAATCCTGTGTTTCTCTCTTTTACCTGTGTCCGCCGCTGAGCCGGTCACTATCAAGTTCTGGACTCACATCAACGAGGCGTGGAATGCGTCCTATGAAGAATTAGTCGCTGAGTTCGAGCAGGCCAATCCCGATATCAAGGTTGACTATCAGAGGTTCCCCTACGGTGAATTTGAAGCGAAAATTCAGACTTCCCTGATGGCGGGCAATGCCGCAGCAGACGTCTACGAGGTTTGGGGCGGCTGGGTGCTGGATTTTGCATCGCAGGGTGTACTAAGCGAAACACCCGCGAAATTCGCTGCCGAATTGGAAGATGATGCCTATGCGCCGGTGTTGGGCGCTCTGAAGCATGAGGGCAAGTATTACGGCGCTCCTGTAGAATTCAACATCGAGTACGGCGGCATGGTTGTGAACAAAAAGTTGTATGACGAAGCAGGCATGACCTATCCAACCACTTGGGCGCAGCTGATTGAAGATGCGAAAAAGGTTGCGGTAAAGGATGGCGAAGTCATGAAAATGCGCGGCTTTGGTTTTACAACCTCAGATACTCTAGCGGCCAATTTCCTTGCTTTGATACTTCAAAGCGGCGGACAATATCTAAAGGAAGATGGTTCTGTCGACTTTACCATTCCTGAAGCCACTGCCGCTATGAAACAGCTTGTTGTATATACTGCGGATGACCATATCAACAACCTTGATACACTAACGAACCAAGATACTCAAGATGATCATATGATGGTTGCGCTTGACGAAAGCTTCGCTTGTGTCCGCGGTCCCTGGGTGCTTGCCGACCTTGAACAAAGCTATGGTCTAACCATGGGGGTTGATTTTGAGTATATCTCGCAGCCTCCTTTCTTTGAAGGGGTTGAACAAAAATTCGCTGCCGAAACCGGCTGGAGCTTATGTGTTCCCAAGAATACCGCTGCGGAAGAGGCTGCATGGCGTTTTGTTGAGTTCCTCAACCAGCCCGATGTCCTTCTGCGCCACAATATTGCTTGTGCGCAGGTACCCCCGAGACGTTCTGTGGCAAATGACCCCGATTACATAGCGGGCGCACCTTACATGCTACCGCTTCTTGACAAACTGCAGTATGCGCAGTTCATTGGTCCATTCAACACTGATATCCTAAAGGATTACCTTAAACAGACCTACATGAACCTAGTTATCGGCGATCATAGCGATGAAGCGATTCAGGATGCCTGTGTCAAGCTTACCGAAGATCTTGCACAGGCAATGAAGATCTATTAATTGGCGCAATAGCCGGGCTGCATATATAGATGCAGCCCGGTTGCCAATCTCGAGTATAAAAGGAGAAAGGCATTGAAAAAGACAATCTTTCCTTACGTAGTACTTGCGCCGATGATGCTATTGTTGTTTGTTTTTTTGGTATTACCGATTCTCGGAAGCTTTGTCATTGCTTTGTTTAAGTATAATCCATTGAATGAAACGGGCAATACATTTATCGGGTTTGAAAACTTCCGCAGACTTGCTGCGGACGAATTATTCAACATTTCTTTCGTAAACACCCTCATTTATGTGTTTATCATGGTGGGTATCAACTTGGTTATCACGCTGCTGTTTGCGCAGTTGCTGACCTCGCTTTCTTCCAATAAATGGCGCAGCCTGTTCCGTGTGCTGCTCTTCATGCCCTGCGTTGCCCCGTTGGCGGCGGTTTCCGTAATCTGGTCTAAGGGCATTTTCCCGGTCAAGGGTGGTTTGCTGAATAAGTTGCTTTCATATGTGGGGGGTTGCACCGATTAACTGGCTCGGCAATCCGTCTACACTGATGCCCGCTCTGCTGATATTGAGCTTGTGGGCGGATATCGGCTACAATATCATTCTGTTTATTTCGGGTCTGCAGAGCATTCCACTGGACTATATGGATGCCGCGCAGATTGACGGAGCCGGTCCAATCAGGCGCTTCTTCAGTATCACATTCCCGCTGCTTGGCAGAACGTTCAGTTATGTAACTGCCATGACGCTAATTTCGCAGTTTCAAGCTTTCGCGCAATTTGCGATTGTAGCACCAAACGGCGGCATAGGGCGAAGAGGATATGTGCTGAGTACGTATATTTACGATATGGGTTTCCGCAACAAAGATATGGGGTATGCATCGGCTGTATCCTTGGTGCTGTTCTTTATCATACTTATTGTAACATTGGTACAGCAGCGGCTGAACCGTGTAGACTGGGGGTACTGATTATGCGGAAAATAAATCGAAAATTGCTGAGCAATATTATCATCATTGTTTTTATGTCGTTGTTTTGTTCCGTATTTATGCTGCCCTATGTGCGGATGATTTTGGATTCCTTTAAGACCAGAGTAGAAGTTATGAAGGGAACTACCATGTTTCCCAAGAAGTTTATTCTGGATAACTATAGGACAGTTTTTCAGAAGACCCCCATCGTGAACTGGTTTTTTAACAGCTTATGGACTTCAACTCTTGTAACGGTGGTTACGCTGTTTACCAGTTCTTTGGCGGGATTTGTGTTTGCCAAATACGAGTTCAAAGGCAAACAGCTGATTTTTTGGTTCATCATGGCTACGATGATGGTACCGGCGCAGACCACGATGATCCCTTCCTTTCTTATCATCCAGAAGTTGGGGCTGTATGACAATCTGTTTGCGATTGTATTTCCGAGTCTGGTTGGCGGCTTTGGTATATTTCTGTGCAAACAGTTTATTGAGGATATTCCGGACAGCATGGTTGAGGCGGCAAGCATCGATGGTGCCGGCAACATGCGGATTTTCTTTATGGTTATTCTGCCGCTGATTAAGCCTACCCTAAGTGCGCTTGCCATCTTTACCTTCCTTGGCAAGTGGAATGATTATCTTAACCCGCTGCTGTATTTGAGCGATATCAGCAGAATGACCATGCCGCTTGCGCTTAGCTTTTTTACCAGCCAGCGCACCTCGGATTTAGGCGGTGTTATGGCGGCAGCTACCTTGGTCATACTGCCAGTTACCATAGTGTTCCTCTGCTTTCAAAAACAATTTGTCAGAGGTATATCAATTACCGGTATGAAATAATCCGGAAAATGAGAGGAGAAAAAAATGAAATTTGCGTTTATTGGCGCAGGAAGCTTTGGATTTACCAGAGACCTTGTTCGAGATATCCTTAGCTATCCCGCGTTTCAGGATGCCACGCTGGCGTTGATGGATATCGATCCTGAAAGGCTGACCTTTATTACAAAGGCAGTTCATAAAATCATTGACAAGGGACACTACGGAGCCAAGGTCATTTCGACAACCGATCGTAAGGAAGCTTTGAAGGACGCTGACGGGGTTATCTGCACGATTCTTGAAGGTGGGGTTGAGGTATGGAAACATGATATCCTGATTCCCAAGAAATATGGAGTAGATACCAACGTGGGCGATACACGCGGACCCTCCGGCATTTTTCGCTTCCTTCGTACAGTTAACCCGTTTCTTGACATTGCTGAGGATATTCACCAGCTATGCCCGAAAGCGGTGTTCCTCAACTATACTAACCCGATGGCTATGCTGGTACGTGCTGTGCAGGGAGAATACCCCGATATGACGATAACAGGTCTGTGCCACAGCGTTCAGGGTACGGCAGCCATGCTGGCAAGGTGGATCGGTGCGCCCATTGATGAAATCAGCTATACCTGTGCGGGTATTAACCACCAGGCCTTCTATATCAAATATCTCTGGAACGGAAAGGATGCTTATCCTCTGATTCACAAGGCAGTTACCGAACGTAAAGAAATCTACAATGAGGAAATCGTACGCAACGAGATGTACCTCGCGCTGGATTATTATCCCACCGAGTCTTCCGGCCACAACAGTGAATACAATGCTTGGTTCCGCAAACGTCCCGACCTAATTGAAAAGTACTGCACGCATGGGACAGGCTGGAACCCCGGCGTTTATGCTTATATTTTGAATGAATATACAAAAATGGAAAATAGCTGGCGCGCCGAAATTAACGAATGGCTGAACGGTGAAGCGGAGCTTCAACGCGGCGAGGAATATGCCGCTTATATTTTCAACGCTATTCTGGGCGATGGTGAGATGTTTAAATTCAACGGAAATGTGCGAAACTATCACTACATCGACAATTTGCCTTACGGCGCCTGTGTTGAAGTGCCTGTGCTGGCTAGCAAACACGGGCTTGAACCTATGGCTGTAGGCAGCTTGCCGCCGCAGCTTGCCCTATTGAGCGGCACATCTTCCCAAATTGAGGAGATGGTGGTAGAAGGCAGCCGCAGGGGCGACAAGAAGATGATTTATCAGGCTATTTGCTACGATCCACTGACGGCTGCTGTGCTTAGTCTGGATGAAATTCGCAAGATGGTGGATGAGATGTTTGAGCAGAATAAGAAGTATCTGAGGCAGTTCCATTGAGCCGATATTTAAAGGATATCATAAAGAAACACAAAAGCGGTAGGCACGCAGGCATATACTCGGTCTGCAGCGCAAGCGACTGGGTGCTGAAAGCAGCGCTAAACTTCGCAAAGCAACAGGATACTATTGTGTTGATTGAAAGCACAGCCAATCAAGTCAATCAGTTTGGCGGATATACCGGTATGCAGCCCCATGACTTTGCACAACATGTTTATGACCTAGCTCGCGATATCGGGCTGGCTCATGAACAGGTGTTGCTGGGTGGTGATCATCTGGGACCTGTTGTATGGGCAAATGAGCCCGAAACCGTCAGCATGCAGAAAGCCCGATATCTCATTCAGGCTTACATCCGGGCGGGTTATCAGAAGATACACATTGATACTTCCATGCGTCTTAAAGAAGATGATCGCAGCATCGTACTTTCAGGAAAAGACATCGCAAGGCGAGCAGCTGAGCTGTTTGCGGCAGCGTACGACACCTTGCTTAAAATGGGAACGCCTGAGGAAGAATGGCCAAGCTTTGTCATCGGCAGCGAAGTACCTGTACCAGGCGGAGCACAGGAAAGTGAACTGCACGTGCAGGTAACAAAGCCTGAAGATTTGGAAACAACGATACAGGAATTTAAAACCGCATTGCATAACAGGAATCTTGACAGGCTTTGGCGGCACATCATCGCAATTGTGGTGCAGCCCGGCGTGGAATTCAACGATACGGAGGTACGCCCCTACAACCGGAAGGAAGCGGAACCCCTCATGCAGGCTTTGAAGCATTATCCGGGTCTTGTTTTTGAAGGGCATTCCACTGACTATCAGCCTGCGTACTGTCTAAGAGAGATGGTGGAGGACGGTGTTTGCGTATTGAAAGTTGGACCCGCGCTGACCTTTGCCCTTAGAGAAGCCTTGCTTGCACTTGACATGATTGAAACTGAATGGTTTAATGTTATCGTCGATCGAGAGGCAACTGGGCTGCGCTACAGGTTGGAAACCCTTATGCAGGCTCAACCGAGTTATTGGGCAAAGTATTATCAGGGAACACCGGAGGAAAAGCGTTTTAAGTGGATTTACAGCTTATCCGATCGTATCAGATACTATCTGCCATTGCCGGAGGTACGGCAAGTTGTTTCGCAGCTTCTAAATAACCTGCGAAGCGAAACTATTCCCTTCAGCCTGATGTCCCAGTACATGCCTGTACAAGCGTCTAAAATCCGTAATGGTCTTTTGTCCTCAGATCCCGAAGCCCTGATACTTGACTATATCAGCGAAGTGCTTTGGGATTATCAGAGAGCAATTTCTCTCGGACTTGAAGCCAGGCAACGCTTACCAAAATCATGATACATTAAGTAAAAAGAACAGGAGTTGACTAAGAACTTTGAGCCTTCAGCATTCAAGCCCTTTAGCTTTGTACTTTCAATTGAAAGAGAGTATTATTGCCAATATTCTAAATAATACATGGCCGCCGGATTCTAAGATTCCTTCGGAGAACGAGTTGTGCTCCATGTACGGGGTCAGCAGAGTAACAGTGCGCAGAGCGCTGGATGAGCTGGTACAGGATGGCTATATTGTCAAACTGCAGGGAAAAGGAACTTTTGTCAAGCGCAAAGCGCTTGATCAGAGGTTATCAAAGTTTTATTCTTTTTCGGAAGAATTAAAGAAACGTAATCTTCATGAAGTAGCGAGTATTCTGTCATTTGAAGTGCTGGTTGCCGAGGATAGAATCCAAAAGCACTTACGGTTAAATGAGGATAAGCGTGTCTTTCGCATTAAACGAATCCGCTCCATGGCAGATGAGCCTTATGCGCTGGAGAGTTCTTTTATTCCCTATAGCTTGGCTTCACAGCTAACCGCGGAAATGGTGAGCAGTACCGGGCTTTATAATTCGCTCAGAAAGCTAGGGCTGGATCCCGTGTTCGCCACTGAAACTTTTAAGGCCGTTACTTTGAATGCGAGAACGGCAAAACTGTTGAAAGCAAAAACCGGTGATGCGGCTATTCATCTGACGCGGGATACTTATATGCAGCAAAGAGTGCCTATTGAGTTCTGCGAGTCGATCGTACTGGGCAGCGTATTCTCCTACACTATTGAATTGTATTAATGGTTTTCCTTTTATCCATATGAGCGAAACCTGCATAAACAGTATGGAGGATTGATTTTGTCTATTGTCAGTACTAAGCAAATGCTATTAAAAGCGCAGCAAGGCGGCTATGCTGTCGTAGCTTTTAACGTTGAAAACATGGAAATGGTGCAGGCCGTCTGCGATTCTGCAAATAAATTGAAGGCGCCAGTGATTATCGCTACATCTGCTTCCGCGCTCAAGTACGCGCCACCAGCACTTTTTGCAGCTATGGTGTACGCCGTGGCGAAGGAAACATCAATTCCCATTGCTTTGCACCTTGACCACGGCAATAGCTTTGAGCTGTGTGAAGCTTGTGTGAAAGCTGGTTACAGTTCTGTTATGATTGACGCTTCCCAGCAGCCCTACGAAGAAAATGTCAAGCTAAGCCGTGCAGTTGTCAAACTCTGCGCAACATATCAGGTACCGGTTGAGGCGGAGCTTGGGCATGTCGGAGGCAAGGAGGACGATATTGAGTCTGAAAATGACCTCGGCACCGACCCCATTCAAGCAGCAGAGTTTGTTAAACAGACAGGAGTCAATTCTCTTGCCGTCGCCATCGGCACTACGCATGGCGTTTATCAAGGCGCGCCCAAACTAGATTTTGAAAGGTTGAGCAGTATTCGAAGCGCTGTCGATATACCATTGGTGCTGCACGGTGCCTCGGGTTTATCGGGGGATGCGGTGCGTGCTTGTGTTTCGAGAGGTATCTGCAAAATTAACTACGCAACGGAACTTCGCGCGGCCTATACAGCGGCTGTGCGCCATGTGCTTCTTGAAAATCCCGAAGCTATAGACCCTAAGATTTTTGGCAGGGCGGCTCGGCAGTGTGTAAGTGAAGTGGTACTTGAAAAGATAACCGTTCTGGGCTGTGAAGGCAAAGCATGAAACAGTGAATCAATTCTGCAAGAGTCCGTATGAGGTGGTGTGGCTTTTGTTATGGTCCCGCAGAAAGACAGGGGTGGGATTGGAAAGAGTATTATTTTGATTCGGCGATTTCCCGGGCGATGCGGTACAGCCAATCCTCCTGACCACCCACAGCGCCCCGTTCGCCCGCGGTGATAATAATCTTGCGGTAGTCCACGCCGAAACGCTCGGCGGCACGGCGGGCGTGCAGCATAAAGCTGGAGTAGACCCCGGCGTAGCCCAGCATCATGGCATCCTGCGTCTTGGGCAAAGTTACGCCCAGTGAAGAGATTATCGGTTGCAGCACCTGAGTAGCGGTGTCCATAATGCCAAACAAATCGATGCCGGTGGGAATGTTGGCACGCTCCAGTACGGTAGTCAGCATTTCAGTGGCGGTATTGCCTGCCCCGGCGCCCAGCCCGCCCAAAGAACCGTCAATGTAGGTGGCGCCTGCTTCAATGGCTGCTAGGGAATTGCCTATGGCAAGCCCCAGATTGTTATGGGAGTGGAAACCCACAGGGATTGACAGTTTCTCTTTTAGAAGAGCTACCCGTTGCCTTACGCCATCGGGTAAAAGCGCTCCGGCAGAATCCGTGGCATAGACCACTTGAGCACCGTAGCTTTCCATTTTTCTGGCTTCTTCCAGTACTTTTTCAGGTTGTGCACGATGCGCCATCATCAGAAAGCCTATCGTGAAAAATCCCATCTTGCGTGCAGCTTCGATGTGTTCGTGGGAGATGTCCGCCTCAGTAACGTGCGTGGCAATGCGTACCACCCGTGCGCCTGCGTCCCAGGCTTTCTGCAAGTCCGGCACCGTGCCGATGCCCGGCAGAAGCAGTACGGCAATCCGAGCGTTCTGGGCGGTCTGTGCGGCAACTTGAACCATGTCGGTGTCGCTTTCTTTGGTAAAGCCATAGTTACAGGTGGAACCTGCCAGACCATCGCCATGACCCACCTCAATTATGCTAACGCCGGCTTTGTCCATGCCGGACACCAAGGAAGCAATGTTCTCTTTGGAGAACTGATGGCGTACCGAGTGGCTGCCGTCCCTGAGCGTAGTGTCTGTGATAATAATGCTCATTATGCCACCCCCAGTATTTCTTTAGCCTTGTTTTCCGCAATGCGGATGGCGGCAGCGTTGATAATATCTAGGTTGCCTGCGTACATGGGCAGATAGTCGCCCTGACCTTCCACCTCAACAATCAGCATGACGATATCGTCTTCAGGGTCCTTAAGGATAGGACGCATCTTGTAGCGGCAGCCCGGCACATAGCTTTGCATAGTGCGCAAGCAATCGTCGCATGCCTTGGTAATTGCATCCATGTCCTTATTGCGTACCCTGCAATAGATGGTATTGCTCATAAAGATGCTGGGCTCGGCGGGGTTGAGGATAATCAACGCCCGGGCGCAGTCGGCGCCGCCGATTTTTTCCAGCGCCGTACGGGTAGTTTGTGTAAACTCGTCAATGTTGGCACGGGTGCCGGGACCGGCGCTGAGTGAAGCGAGTGAAGAAACCGTTTCGGCGTAGTAGACATCGGCGACCCTGTTGATTGCCGCCACCATAGGTGTGGTGGCTTGTCCCGCACAGGTAACCATATTGACTTCAGGCTGCTTTAGCATATCGTCATTCAGGTTAACTGCGGGTACGCAGAAGGGACCCAAGGCGGCAGGCGTTAAATCTAGGGTGAATATGCCTGCTGGACGCAGCCGTTTGGCGTTTTCTATATGCCCCTTGGCACTGGTGGCGTCAAACACGATGCGAATATCATCCTTGTAATGTTGTATCAGATAATCTACTCCATCTGGGGAAGCGTCTACACCCATATCTCGCGCTCGCTTAATGCCGGGGGATTCCACAATGCCCACAACGCAGGTAAGTTCCAAAAAAGGGTTACGAGAAATCTTGATCATCAGATCCTGGCCGATGTTGCCGGGACCGATAATCCCAACTTTTACTTTTTCCATTGTATCTCCATTCTTGCCTTACGCTATGCGAGGCAGAAAAGCAATTATTCGAAAAGAACGGTTAATGTGCCGTAGGCGCCAAAGTCGCAGATGAAGGTATCTTTACTGCCCGCAGGTACGGCGGCGCTGAGGGCGCCTGAAAGCACCACGTCCCCCTTATCAAGGGTGATACCGTAACGACCCAGACAGTGTGCCAACCAGGCGACACTGCGAAGTGGATCCCCCAGTACGGCGGAGCCGTAGCCCGAGTTGATATCCTCGCCGTTCCTGCGCAGCGTCAGGTGGATTTGTTTTAAGTCAACTAGGCGAGGGTTGATTTTCTGTTCACCCAGCATATACATTCCGCAGGAAGCGTTGTCCGCGATAGTGTCTACAATGGTCAGCTTCCAATCCTGTATGCGGCTGCCCACAATTTCGATGGCAGGCACCACATAGTCAGTGGCGTCCAGTACTTGCCGGGGGCTTACCTCACCCTGAAGAGGCGTCTTCAGCACAAAGGCAAGTTCCCCCTCCACGCGGGGTTGCAGGATGCTGTCTTGGGCAATGGCGCCGCCCAGAGCGACTTCCATGGTATTGTAGAGGAAGCCGAAATCGGGTTGGTCTACTTTCAGGGATTGCTGCATAGCCAACGAGGTAAGACCAATTTTTTTGCCCGTTACCCTTTTGCCTTCCTGAAGGGCTCGCTTATAATTGATTAATTGGATGGCATAAGCATCATCCATGCTAAGCCCCGGATACATTTGGCTGATTGGCGGGATGGGAGCATTGTTTTTTTCCGCCTCATACAGCACTCGGGCAATATCCTGAAGAACCGCATCCTTATTTATCATGGTACGCCTCCCTTATTTGCGGGTAATAAAGTTGTTGACCAGCGAAGCGAAATCGTCGGCGCGCTCAATCTGTGTCCAGTGTCCGCAGCGACCAAAGACGTGCAATTCCGCATTGTCCATTAAGCCGATAAACTTATAACTGTTGCTGACGGGAATAACGAGGTCTTCGCGGCCGTGCACCAACAGGGTGGGGTTCATCACCTGTTTAATCTCTTCATCGGTGAAACTTAAATCGTCCACGCCGTTTTGGCGGGGCTCCGGGAACATAGAACTGAATGCCTCGTGGAAACCCGGCTCAACACTGGCCTGATAGCGCACCTCAGCCAATTCCTTCGTGGCGTATTTCTTGTTGTAGCAGAACAAATCTATAAGCTTCAACATGTTTTCCGCAGAGGGCTTGTAACCCCACACTTCATTCAAACCGTAGCTAATGGGGAATGAAACGCCCATGGGTCCCATCATCACCAGTTTACGCACCCGCTTGGGATGGTTTATTGCCATGCTCAGCGCCAGGGATCCGCCGAAGGAATTGCCTACAAAATCTACCTGCTCGATGTTAAGCGCATCCATAAAGTCCACAATTTGCTGTGTCCATAATTTCATGCCATAGCGGACGTTGGTGGGTTTATCCGAGTAACCAAAACCCAGCATGTCCATGGCATAGCAGTGAGCTACCTGCGCCACCTTGGGCAGCACCAGGCGCCAGTTGGCGTAGGCGGATACCCCGGGACCGGAGCCGTGGATAAAGATGAGAGGAAAGCCGGAGCCCTGCTCCAGATAATTGGTGGTGTACTGACCGGTTTTGACATTGTTTTGAATTTCGGGTCTGCTCATGATGTACCTCCTTATATGGTAAAAGTGTAATGAAACTGTGGCAGGATAGCGTGTTTTATGATATGTCGGGCGCTACCCTGCCGGAAATTTAAAACTCAGGTAAGAATAGACAGAAAGCGTCCATTTAATTCCTTCTCGTAGTAGAAAATGCCTTCGCCTACATGGTCCGCCGTCCATTTACGGGTGGGATGGTCGGGGAAATATTCGTAACCGCCGGCATAGGTTTCGTTGCGGTTGCCCGAGGGGTCGAAGAAGTAGATGGTTTGTCCACGCGTAATTCCGTGACGCATAGGACCGGCATCAATCTTGATGCCGTAGCGACCGATGATGTCGGCGGCGCGACCAATCTCATCCCAGTTCTTCAGTTGGAAACTTAAGTGATGAATCATGCCGGGTTTATTAAAGGACAGCACCGCCACGTCATGACCGCGGGTGTTGCCGCTGAGCCATGTGCACAGGTGCCCCTGACCGTCGGGGTTCAGCACATACTCGGTGATGCTCATGCCCATGCACTCGGTGAACCAGCGCACGGTTTCCGCCTGATTGGGACCGCACAGCAGCGCGTGGTCTACGCAGGCGGGACCCATGCCATGGGGGCAATCCTTCCAGATGTGGGGGTTGTCAATCATAGGGTGGTTTTCTGATAATTCCACCTGGTTGTAGATGCCAATTTGATGTCCCGTGGGCACGGTGATGAACCAGATACGCCCAAAGCCGGGGTGATTGTCTTCAAAGGTAATGGGGAAACCGAACTCATCCTTTGTTTTGTGTACAATGTCGTTGACTGTTTTTTCGTCCAGCGCTTTAAAGCACATAAAGTCCAGACCAGGTTTGTCCGCTTTGCGCAGCACTAGGCTATGGTGATCAAACTCGTCATAGGCTTTGAGCATGACACGGTTTTCGTCAATGTTGCCCACCACATACAGACCGATGCGGTCGCGATAGTGCTGTAGGGTTTCTTCCAAATCCGTTACCCTAAGCTGAACAAGACCTGTGCGTAAAATACCAGTTAATGCCATGGTAATTCCTCCTAATACGATTATTCTTGTAAACGATACGTGAAACTGAACGACACTTGGCCAGGGTGCGTGCGATAATGTAGCACAACGTTCTGTTTCTTTCTGTCCCTATTATAACAGTTAAAAATACTTTGTCAACACTTTATTGAAAATTTTTTTATTTGGGCATGATACTCATCTCAGATAAAATC
The DNA here is from genome assembly GCA_012837835.1 of Christensenellaceae bacterium. Taxonomy (GTDB): domain Bacteria; phylum Bacillota; class Clostridia; order Christensenellales; family Aristaeellaceae; genus DTU024. The sequence goes on from DUQK01000030.1 coordinate 13,529, forward strand.
TGCTGCAATCTATGTGCTTTTTTAAACTGAGATAAGTATAAAACACGAAAAAGCGCCACTTTTACAGCAAAATGACGCTTTTCAGATTATAGGACAAGTGAATACTCAAGATAATTTTTAGAAAAAACCCGATACCTTTTCCGCTGCGGCAATCAAATCCTTTACCAATTGTTTTTTATCATAATCGCTTTGGCGGAATTTGGGCATCGACAAACTTAGGGCGTATAGGGATTTACCATGCTTATTGCGTACCGGCACGCCCACGCAGTATAGACCTTCCTGATTCTCCTCATCATCTATGGCATAGCCTTGTTGGCGTACCTTTTCCAGTTCCTTCATTAAAAGGTCTAAACGGGTAATGCTGTTTTTGGTGTAGCGCACAAGCCCGGTGCGCTCAGCGTAAGCGCATATCTCTTCCTCTGTGCGGTCGGCTAAAATCACCTTGCCCAAAGAAGTGCAGTGTAGCGGCATTTCCAGACCGATGCCCGTATATATGCGCACCGATTTGGTGCTTTCCATCTTTTCCAGATATACGACGCTGTTTTCCCGGGCGCTGACGAAGTGAATAGTTTCATCATAGATATCCATAAGTTGCTGCAGAATCGGTCTTGCGTAACCGGTGATATTCCGTGGGTCCGCCGTCATTTCCGCTAGGGATTGCAGGCGGAAAGTAGCGGCGTAGGTGTTCGTCAATTCATCTTTATATATGTAGCCTAAATTTTCCAGCGTTTTCAGAATGCTGAACACCGTGCTTTTGTTCAACTGCAGTTCCTTGCTTAGTTCTGTTACGCCTGTACCGCCCTTGTTGACAATGTATTCAAATATAGCAAATCCTCGCTCTAGGGATTGAATGTTGCTTCTCATTGCGATGCCTCCTGTATTGCTGCGATTATCATATCACAAGGTGAAAGATTGGGCAAAGTGGAAGCGGTTATGAAAAAGCCCCCCTGAAGGGGCGTAATGCCAACCTTAGAGGCGGATATTACCTGATTGATTACTCCTCTTCCTCCTTGGTCCAGGCGGCAAGCCGGCTGTACAAATTGGCGTTCAGCCTGAGTTAAACTTGTGTAAAAAAAGAGAACCCCCGCAAGGATTCCCCCCGCCGCAAACCTCGTAGGATTCTGCAACGTGATCATTGTAAGTGCTATGCATGTTCGCAAAGGCTCGTCAATAGTTTTTGAACTTTTGATTATCATTCCACACAAACTGTAGTTATAGCAACGTGCATCTCCGTTTCACAGGCACAGGACGTTTGTTCGTGTAAATTCCAGCAAACTATTCGCATAGAAAGCACCAAGCTGTTCACATCACTTCTAGGTGAACGATGTGATAGGTTCATTCCGTTTACATCGATTATAAACATAACCCTCATAATTCAATCGTTCGGATTTTAAGAGTTTCGGTTAAGATCAAAAGCAAAAGAATATGATTTTTCCCTAAGAGAGAGGGAGAAATTTAGCCAAAAGAAAACCCTTAGAAACGAGGTGTTTTCAAGGGTTTATGGTGGTCGCAACAGGGCTCGAACCTGTGACCCCCGCGATGTGAACACGGTGCTCTACCAACTGAGCCATGCGACCACGCGTCGGTGCATTGTATTCAGGCTATTTACCTGCTTAAAGCAATGCAACTTATGTGATGTGAATGCTAGCATAAAGTTTTGTTTAAGTCAATATTTTAGCATCGGCAGTTTGCAAGGATAGAAAAACTAAAGTTCAAAAAACTTGACAATTAAGCATATACTTGCTATTATACCTTTCGTTCAGTATTTCTGGGTGTAGCGCAGTTTGGTAGCGTGCTTGAATGGGGTTCAAGAGGCCGGGGGTTCAAATCCTCTCACCCAGACCATTTACCGTGATAGTATTAATCGCGGTTTTTTTGTTGAAATTTCTACATGTGTTATACTTAAATATGTAGTGTATAACTGTGATTGATTTAGTTCACAAATATGCATATGAAAACCAAAAATAATAAAACACGTCTATCCTTACGGTTGTTGCGAATAATTCACAACATAGAGTCTACAATAAAGATGTTCAGTCCCTACACATACATTAAAATGCAACAAACGGAATAAATGTTGACAAAAATTATAGTGCGTAGTACACTGCGCACTAGCAATAAACCTACTGATGGCTTTGCTAGTCTAGTTACCTACGGGATAAGATTTTAAACATTCCCTAATTGATAAGTAAAAACGAGCAATAAGTGATACAGCTGCTACCATTTTGCGTAGTTTACATATCTAAAACTTAGCATTAGTATGTCCCCTTTTTGCAGTAGCCAAGTAGAGTTTTAGAAGTTTTAGAAAGCAATATTTCACCAACAAAAACGCAATGGGGTCAGCTATAATCACCAAATTAGGAGGTACAACGTGAAAAAACTAATATCTGTATTGATAACTGTATCGCTTTCAGGCGAAGAAATAAAAATGGAGCCTGAAAAATGCGTATGAGAATAGGGGTTATAGGTACAGGCAAAATTGCCTATACTAATGTGGAGGCTCTGCTTAAAACAAACAGGGCTGAAATTGTTGCTATATACAATAGAACGCTTAAAAACGGGCAGGCTCTTGCGGAAAAATACTCCCTTGATGTGCCGGTGTATTCAAATCTCACAGACATGCTGGATAATAATAAGATTGATGTTGCACTCATAAACACCCCCCATTCTCTGCATATTAAAGATTTTACCCTCTGCGCAAACAGAGGTATAGACATCATCATAGAAAAACCTCTTGGCATAAACTATGAAGAATGCCTAGAGATGATAAGGCTGAGGAATAAAAACGGCATCAAAGCAACAGTATGCCAAACACAAAGATACCTGCCTCATATGCGTTTGGCTCTAAAAATTATTGAGAAAAACAAAGAAAAACTCGGCAAAGTACAGCATGTAAGCGATACACTTAACATGCATTACTTTACAAATATAAGGTCTAAATGGTTCTTTGATAAAAAGCTTGCCGGAGGCGGAATGCTGCTCACCCATGGCGCACATCAGATTGATAGGGTGTTTTTCCTTGGCGCAAGAAATGTAAATAGAGTGCTTGCAAGGCTGGAGTCATCTAAATATCTAGGTATTGACGGAGGCTACCAGATTATGGCAAGCGGAAATAACACAAGTTTTACTGTTACCTGCTGCGGTAACCCCTCCCCCTTCACAAGCAATGTTCAAATTGACTTTGAATACGGCTCTATTAAAATAGTGCTGTTCTCAAACGGAGTAGAGGTTGAAGGCGTCTATCTGGGAGATGAATATGGATACAAAAAAGTTGATAAACTACCAGAAGAAGATGCTTACTTGTGCCAGTTCACAGCAATGCTTGACTACCTAGAAAACAAACCTTCAAACGCACCTACGCTTGAGGAAGCAGCCGAAGTTGTACGTATGCTTGACAAGGCAAAGCAGTCTAGTGAACTTTCCGCCTGTGTAGACTTCTAGTTATAAAATTAACATTAATTAGATAACACCCCGCCGGTATATGCGGTGTTCAGACCGTAGACAAATTTACTAAATATTCCTAGACAACAGCTATTCAATTATTTTAGTATCCCCCAAAAAAACTTCAGCACTGCATATGTTTATAAAATATCTTGCTTTATCCTTTTTTTGTAGCTATCAGTGCCAAATGCAGTAGCATAATCAGCTTTTATTAAGGCTCCACGCATAATTGCAAGCGCCTCATAGTAGCGCAAATAACGAAAATCGGTAGAGTTTTCCGCTAACCACAATTTTTTTATGGCTTTTTTCCAAAGAGGAAACGCTTCAGTAACATCAAAATAAAAGTATGGTTCAAATCCATCTGCATCTTCCCAATTTTCTGCATACATAGTTTTACAAATCGGAGCAGGCTTTAAGTCATCTATTTTGAATGTGGCAAGTGACGCGAAAAACACTGCATGATCTACTATAATGGATGCTTGACGATGGTCTTTATGCATACTATTTTTCCAGTGATACAAAACATGTGTAACCTGTTTTTCGCGCATAATCTTTGCGAGTTTGAGTTCTATTTCTTTATTTGCATATAGTTCTCCATCAGGTTCATCAAAGACAATACTTTCTCCACCGAGCATATGCGCAAAATCTGCCGCGCTACCAACATTTTTTGAACGAAACTCTTCTGTAGACATCCCTTTGGGGGCTCCTCTTTCGCCCGCTGTAAGGTCAACGGTGATTATTTTATCCCCAGCCATAGATTGTCTAGCAAGTAACATGCCACAGGTTAATTGCGCATCACCTGTATGTGCTCCAATTGCCATAATTGTATTAGCCATTGTTTTTCTCCTTTTCATTATTTTATGGAACCTAGCATTACACCTTTTACAAAGTGTTTTTGTAAAAAAGGATATACAATAGCGATAGGTATAACACAAATTATCATAGCAGCAGGCCTTAATGTCATTGCTGTATAAGTAACCTGACTTTGATTTATGTTTCCCACCATTGTTTGCGCTGCAGATTCCGATTGGTTAATTAAATTAATCATTACATTACTCAATGTTTTTAAACTTTTATTTGAAATGAAAAAAGCTGAATCGGTCCATGTGTTCCAATGCCACACACCCGAATAGAGAGCCATAGTCGCCATTGTGGGCATAGATATTGGAAAAACAATTTGAAAAAACACGCGCATATCATTTGCACCGTCTATTATAGCTGCTTCTTCTAAAGAATCCGGTATCTCACGAAATGCATTCATCATTATTACAGCATTAAAAGCCGAGAAAAGATTTGGAATAATATATACCCAAAAGCTGTTCATAAGCCCCATGGTTTTATAAAGCATATACTGTGGTATCAGCCCACCACTAAAGTACATTATTATTATCATTGCCGTAATATATATCTTCCGTCCCATTAGCTTCTTATGGGAAATCGCAAAAGCAAAAAGTCCGGTAAAAACCACACAAAGAACCGTTCCTAATAGTGTTCTAGCAACAGATACCATAAAAGCAGTAGGTATATAATCAATGCCGATAACCGCATTATAATTTTCCAAGGTAATTTTTCGGGGCCAAAAATATATACCCCCACGCAGGGCATCTGTTCCCTCGTTGAACGACAACACAATACAATACCAAAAAGGATAAACTGTAACAAAAAATACGAAACAAACAATTATAGCAACAACAAAATCTATTATATAATCCTCAGTTGAACGTTTTATTCTTTTATTCTTATAAGTTGCCAACATATTAATACCCCTAAAATAAACTAGAACCAGTTAATTTGTCACTAACATAATTACTGATTAAAACAAGCAACAACGAAATCACAGACTGAAATAAACCTATAGCTGTTGCATAAGAGAAACGTTGCTGAGCAAGACCCATTTCATATACATAATAAGGCAACGTTACAGACCTTTCATAATTGAGACTATTGCCTAGCAAGTAGCTCTGATCAAAGTTTGAACCGCCCATACCCCCACGAATCAAGGAACCTATAGCCAAAATTAACACAATCATAATAGTGCTTTTGATATTTGGCAATGTAATAGACCAAATACACCTAAAACGTGATGCACCATCAACTTTTGCTGCCTCGTATTGCGTTTGGTCTATTCCACTTATCGCAGCCAAAAAGATAATAGACCACCAACCCATTTCCTTCCAAATATCGCTTATTACAGCTATTGTGTAATAATATTCTTTACCGGTTAAAAACTCCATTTTTTCTTTACCTAATGACTGCAATAGTGAATTAATTACACCATTAGATGTATTAAGAAAACTAAATAGTATTCCGTATACGATAACCCAAGAAATAAAATGAGGAAGATAGCTGACTGTTTGAACAATTCGCTTGATTTTAATATGCCGCATCTCATTAAGCGCCAATGCAAAAAGTATAGGTACCGGAAAAGAAAAAAACAGCTTCATCAGGCTAAGCCCCACAGTATTACGCATAACAATACTAAAGTTGGGGTCTTTTAAAAAAGAAATAAAGTGATAAAAACCGTAATTCCTTGCCAATGGAGCAGTAAACATCCCTTTGAAACCCATAGAGGGTTTATAGGATTTAAACGCAATTTGTATTCCCAACATAGGTAGATAGTTAAAGATTAAAATATATACAAACCCTAGTATTGCGAACAACTGAAGCCATCTTTGAGCATAAAACCGCCTTAAGGAACGTTTTATACGAGCTTTATAATTAGATTTTTCCTTTGCTTTATTAATAACCGACATCCATCTCTCCAAATATATAATATCATATGAAAAAATTCAAACGGGAATGCATCTTAACATTCCCGTTTGAAAACAATTATTTATTCTGCATTCCTTGATTTTATTGCCTGATATTGATCATTCAAAAATTTATTATAGACATCAAGTTCTGCACTGTCCAATGCGGCAAAAAACTCTTCAATTCCTTGCTTGCACTCTTCCTCTGTTTTTGCGGTAATGATGCTGCTCATTCTGGTTTTCCTTAGATTATCCAATGTTGCAAAAACATCACCCTCATACGTGTTAGCTTCGGCATTAGCAATCAGAGAAAGGTTAACATCATATTTCCAATAAGGTTTGTAATCCAAAACAAGATGAGCTGTTTGCGCGAATCTCTCATCTTTAAGCGCAGTACCCAATGCCTTCATATTTTCAACAGCAAATGAGGCTTGGAAATACCATACATTATCGCCTCTTTCTTTCCATGAATAATCTTCATTTTGTACTGGGAATCCGTCAACCATATCATAGTCCAATTCCGGAACACCCCACTGAGTTAACTTGTCTGCATATGGAGAACGCATATATTCCATAAGCGCAATCAGCCTGCCGGGCTCTTTACAGTTGCGGGTAATGTAAAAGCCTGCAAATCCCGGTGAACCCCATGTATCATTTACCAACAATTCACCGTCTACTGTCAGGATTTTTCTTAACGCAACATAGTAAGCTTTGTTTCCATCTACTGCATCTAAGGCTTTGTTCCATTGGTCTACATCGTAAGCTTGTCCGGCATAGCAAAATACATTTCCAGCCATTACAGCTGCCTTACATTGTTCCTGATCGTATGTTAGGCTTTCTTGGCTAAGCAAACCTTCTCGGAATAATTTGTTTGCAAACTCTAGGTAGGGTGACAATACATCTTTCTGACCAAAAACCCACTCCGCTTCGCCATTGTCGTTTATCGTTGCTGCACCCTGTGTTCCACTATAGGGAACCCCAAAACAACGAGATAAGTATGTTCCATTGAGTTCGGGTTGTACATAAATTACCATTTCAGGATGCAGTTCTTTAGCTGCCTTTAAGACGTTGTACAGGTCATCAACTGTATTAATTTCCGGGTTACCCAGCTCTTCCAACACATCTTGACGGAAGGACAGAACATTTTCACCATAGGATACCCCCTGCCCAGGATCATCCCAGTATTCCTGATTGCGCACATGGGTATACAATGTATAAAAATGTCCATCGCTTTTTGTGGCTAATTGGATATCAGATTTATCAATCAAATCCCACATTTCAGGTGCATATTGATCAATTAATTCATCCCAAGCATAACAAATATCGTAGTTTTCAAGCAGATCTTTGTTTGCACCACCAAAAACAAAGACAGCCTCAGGTAATTGACCGCCTGCTACATATGTGGCAAGCTGCTGGGCATTTGACTGAATCTCAACATCAAACGAAATTCCCGTGTCTTCAGTAACTCTTTGAGAAACATGATCTTTTCCCCAAACATCCATTGGCGCCCATGTCATGTTATGGTACAGAGAAAAGGTAATCGGATCTTTATTCTGCTTCCACGCAAGATTATCCGAATCCCAAGTCGTTTGCGTAAGGGCATTGCTAAATGCAAACAAACAAATAATCAATGCCATTAACAGTGTGGTAAATTTCTTCATGCTACAACCTCCTTATAATTAACGCTTTTTGCGTTTTTTGACCCTTTATAATTATTTTTTTAGAAAATCAAATATCTTTACGCATTACAACCCATTTCCTAACAGGCATAAAACCTGCGCGGGCATATATCTTTTGGGCATGGTTGCTCTCGCCGGTAAAAAGCGAGCTGAATTTCGCTCCTTCTGCAATAAACTCCTGCATAAGCAGATTAAACAACACCGAAGCTATACCTCTGCGCTCGTAATTAGGGTCGGTACAAATACCAGTAAACCAACCCCTGCCGGATTCCTGTTTATCTACCGGTCCTGTAAAAGCGATTATTCTTTCCTCATGCGTAGCAGCCAGTATAGTTCTTGGACCTTTAGGTATTTTCCCGTTGGGTATAAACCTATTATCAGTATTAGGAACATTGTTTTTCCAGCAGTTAATTTCCGTTCCTATGGAAGCGCGCCAATAATCAGACTCAACATTATCACACATGGTATCATAATTATAATTAAGGCTCGCATCATAATGTCCTGTATAAATCCCCTGTTCCAAAAGTTCCGCCCGTTTATCATCAAGCTTTTCCCAAGGCTTATATTTTGACAGGTCAAGGTACATGGCGACTTCCCTCGCAATATCCACAAAACCGTTTGATAGTAAAAGCGGGTAACCCATACACTCTAAATCCACACCCGGGGCGTTGTTATGGTCATGACCAGGCGTGCCCGGTATTATCCAATCTATGTTTATTGGGTTTCCTCCGCCGCACTCAAACTTTGTTTTACCTATAGACTTAAACTCATCCTGCAAACGTGACAAAAGCCTAGTACCTATACCGCGATTACGCTTATCTCGTCTTACAAAAATGCAGGTTAAATACCCGGGAGATGATGTGTTGCTCTCGCCCTTAAGCATAACTTTTTTAGAAATGCCATGGATAAAACCTATTACTTCGTTTTCTTCCTCAGCTACAAACACAAACCTAGGGTCATAATTCGGATCAAGCTCAAACTTCTTATGATAATAATCAGCATCAATGGGTCTATATAACACCTCCCCACTTAACACCGCTTCATTCCATATATCTATAACTGAGGATAAATCCCTTTTCTCAAAACGCCTAATCAATATGCTCTCTCCTTAAATTAATTTTTACTACAATACTTAGCGCCCAATATACAGGACAAACAGTTATTTAGCTTCTAATACGGTAGACACATCATTAATCGTATAACCTAGGAATACTTAATGAACAATAACCTAAAAGGTATGCTGATGTGTTTTTGGTCAACTTTACTACCAAAGTATATGTATTTTTATGTTTATATTAAAAGTTTCGTGGCGATAAAACTATTACGCTATTGGCAGCACTAAACTTTTAATAATGCCCCGTGAGAAATATCCAGTTTAAAATCCGGATACTATAATACCAATGATTCTCTTGTTTATTCTACATTAAGGTGAATCGTCACCGGCTCGGTTTCTACACGTGTATTCCAATCATCCGCATCACGATAGTAATAAAAGGCAATTTCAATCTCTACTATTTCCTCAATCGCTGATATATCGGCATCTTCAATTTTAAAGGAGAGTTCATCCTTCTTCTTTTTATTAGCTGAAACTTGAGCCCAGAATATATTGTCAACCTCCCAGCCATTTATTGAAGAATTTTTAATGCCCACAGTGATTGTTTTATCGGTATTATTTATCACGACAACACCTAGTGCAAGGTAACCCATCCAATCTATCTCTTGGTTTCCTGTTAAATATATTTTTAGGTTTTCTTCATCAATAAGATATACATCTTTAGCTGCTACCGATTCCCGGATAACAAGCTCATTCCGAGCTAAATTAATTATTTTATGTAATTTTTCGGCAGATAATGAAGCATAATCAATTTCTTCCGCAAAAGAAACGCTTGTAACAAGAAGCATAATAATCATAAAAATAGATACGGTTCTTTTCATAATCTTCTCCTTTCCTTTTTTATTTTATCATTTTCATAATTATATATTAACTTTGGCATCAATGCAACATATTTACAACACGTTGTTGTTTAAAACACTAGCAATACAACCTGAATTATTACTCTCGTTTTTTAGTTTATATTTTTACCTATAATATAAAAAACCCCTCAAAGCTACTAACTTAAAGGGGCACAATTAGTGTTTATGGTAGCGGCGGTGGGACTTGAACCTACGACACTCCGGGTATGAACCGAATGCTCTAGCCGCTGAGCTACGCCGCCAAAAAAATGGTTGCGGGGGAGGGATTTGAACCCACGACCTCCGGGTTATGAGCCCGACGAGCTACCAACTGCTCCACCCCGCGTTACTCTACGCTTATAGCGCAATTGGTATACTAACATAACGATTATGTATTGTCAAGCATTTTTGACTTTTTACAAATTGCAGGCGAGTTGTAAAATAAAGTGCAACAGAAAAGACCACTCTTTCTCTGATACAATATTAGTGCAAAAAACAAGTAAAGGAGAAAGAAATGGCCTACAATTATTGTATCAGAAAGAGGAAGAAAGGTA